>JBKKAO010000127.1:0-5564 GCA_046714645.1 Burkholderiales bacterium
CTGTTGACGGTGGCGATTTCGGTCGTCGCCGGCTTGGCCTTTCGCCGGCGCTTTGCCGGATCCGCCTTCGTGTTTTACCTGGCGGTGGCGAGCCTCATCATGCCGGGATTGTTGGTAGGATTGGGCGTGGGGCTTACCTTCCAAACCCTGGGCGTGCAAACAAAGTGGTTTGCCTCGGCGCTGGGTGCGCAACTCACATGGACCTTGCCCTTCGGCATGTTGATCATGTTCGCGGTGTTCAGCCGCTTCAACCGCGCCTATGAAGAAGCAGCGCGCGATCTCGGCGCCACCAATTGGCAGATCTTTCTATGGGTAGTTCTACCCATCCTGTTTCCGGGCATGATCGCGGTGGCGCTGTTTGGATTTACGCTTTCCTATGATGAGTTTCCCCGCACCTTGCTGACCTCCGGGGCCGCGAACACGCTGCCCATGGAAATCTGGGGCATGACCACCAACGTGACATCGCCCGCGCTCTACGCCTTAGGTACTGTCACCACCTTGGTGTCCTTCGCGGCCATCACCTTGGCCTTGGGCTCCATTGCGATCATCCAGCGCAGGCGCACTCGTGCTGGGGTGAAGAGCGAGAACGACGCGAGAAACGCGAACTTGGAACACCACTAAGAACCAACTATGGCTAATTCAAGCAAAGGCGGCATCGAACTGGTCAACGTGACCAAGCGCTTCGGGGACACCGTAGCGGTGCGCGATATCGATCTCAAGATTCCAGGCGGTGCCTACTGCTGTTTGGTAGGCCCCTCGGGCTGCGGCAAGACCACTATCTTGCGCATGATCGCGGGCCACGACGATCCCACGGAAGGCGACGTGCGCATCGACGGCGAGCGCGTGAATGGCGAGCCCCCCGTGCGCCGGGGCACGGCCATGATGTTCCAGAGCTATGCGCTGTTTCCGCATTTGACCTGCGCGGAGAACGTGGCCTTCAATCTCAAGGTTAGAGGCATCGGCAAAGAAGAGCGCCTCGGCAAAGCCAAGGATATGTTGGCGCAGGTACGCATGGAACAGTTCGCCGACCGGGTGCCCGCGCAATTGTCCGGCGGCCAGCAGCAGCGCATCGCGCTGGCCCGTGCGTTGATCACCAATCCGCGCGTGTTGTTGCTGGACGAACCCTTGTCCGCCTTGGACGAATTCCTGCGCTTGCAGATGCGCGGTGAACTCAAGCGCATGCAGAAGGAGTTCGGTATTACCTTTATCCACGTCACGCACACTCAGATGGAAGCCATTGCCCTGGCGGACACGGTGGTGGTGATGGATCAAGGCCGCATCGAGCAGGCGGACCCCGCACGCGATGTATTCGAGCGCCCTCGCACGGGCTACGTGGCAAGGTTCATCGGCGGGCAAAACGTGCTGGCGGGCAAAATCGTCGATAGCCGGAGCGAATACGTCCTGGTGCAGTGCGGAGCGCGCAAGGTGCGCATTTCCGTGGCGAACGGCATGAAAACCGGGGATCAGTTCAGCGCCTCCGTGCGCCGTGATCGCATCACGGTACGCCGGGCGAAGAACGAGAACGTGGAGCCCGGAGTGGACGCAGTCATCGGCAAGGTCGGCACCATTGAGTATCAAGGGTCCTGGGTTAAGCTGCCGATCGAAGGTGCCTCGGGAGAAGAGTTCGTGGTGAACCTGCTGGATAACGACTACTTCGCCGAACCGGTCCAGTCCGGCGACTGGGTCACCGCGGGTTGGAAGGCTGAGGAACTGCACTACGTCGGATAGATTGTAGTGCCGGCAGCCGTTCGGGCTGAGCGCGTCGAAGCCCAGGTTGGAGGAGGAGAGATTGAAATGGCAACGCTGATCAAGAACGGCAGAATCGTCACCGCGGTCGATGACTACACCGCCGACATTTTGGT
The DNA here is from genome assembly GCA_046714645.1 of Burkholderiales bacterium. Classification (GTDB taxonomy): domain Bacteria; phylum Pseudomonadota; class Gammaproteobacteria; order Burkholderiales; family SHXO01; genus SHXO01. The sequence goes on from JBKKAO010000127.1 coordinate 1,863, forward strand.
GGTGGACGGGCGCATTCAAACCATCGGGAAGAATCTCGCGGTGGGCGCGGACGTGGAGGTTCATGACGCCAGCGGCTTGTTGGTTCTGCCCGGCGGCGTAGACGTGCACACGCACCTGGACTGGGAATTCGGTCCCACCTACACCGTGGACACCTTCGGTACCGGCACCCAATCCGCGGCCTTCGGCGGTACCACTACGCTGATCGATTTCTGCAACCAGACCAAGGGACAGAGCCCGCTCAAGGGTTTGGAGAATTGGCACGAGCGGCGCAAGAGCGCCACGGTGGACGTCGGCGCGCACATGATCATGTTGGATGTGAACGATCAAAGTCTTGCTGACATGAAGACGCTTATCCGCAATGAGGGCGTCACCACCTTCAAACTTTTCATGGCCTATCCGGGCGTTCTCATGGTGGACGATGGTGCGCTATTCAAGGCCATGCGCATCGCCGGTGCCAACGGCGCCATGACCTGCATCCATGCAGAGAACGGTCAAGTCATCTCGGTGCTGGTGAAAGAAGCGGTCGAGGCGGGCATGGGAGCGCCCAAGTACCATGCCACCGCGCGCCCGCCTATCCTGGAAGGCGAGGCGACTCATCGCGCCATCAGGCTGGCCGAACTGGCGCAAACACCGCTCTACATCGTACATTTGTCCGCAGCCGAGGCGCTCTCGGCAGTGACGGAAGCGCGCGATCGCGGCATCCCCGTGCACGCGGAGACTTGCCCCCACTACTTGTTCCTGACGGCGGAGGAATACGAGCGGCCAGAATTCGAAGGTGCCAAGTATGTGATGACCCCGCCCTTGCGCGATCATCATCACCAGAAGCAACTTTGGCGCGGCCTCAAGACCGACGATCTGCAAGTGGTCTCCACCGACCACTGCCCCTTCTGCTTCAACGAGCAACCCTACGGCATGAAGTATTCGAAGCAGCAAGGCGTGGGCGATTTCAGCAAAATTCCCAACGGCGCCCCCGGTGTGGAAACGCGTTTGCCGCTCATCTTCGACGGCGCTGTCCTGAAGCACGGCATGTCCATCAACCGCTTCGTGGAGATCACCTCCACCGCGCCCGCCAAGCTCTTCGGTCTCTTTCCGAAGAAGGGTAGCATCGCGGTGGGAACCGACGGCGATATCGTGCTGTTCGATCCGAAAGAACAATGGACCATCCGCCAAGCGGACCAGCATAGCCGCAGCGACTACACTTTGTTCGAAGGGCGCAACGTTACCGGCCGTGTGAAGAAGGTATTTCTGCGCGGCCAGTGCATCGTGGATGGCGCCACGTGGAAGGGCAGGGAAGGGATGGGCGAATACCTGAGTCGCGGCGAAGCAGGAAAAATCTAATTACTGAGGAGACATTATGAAAATCACTCGACGTGAGTGCGTGGCGGCTCTTGCCGGGGCTGCGGTGCTGCTTTGCGCACCGGGCGCTGTCGCTCAAAAAAAGTATGGGCCGGGTGTGACCGATACGGAAATCAAGCTCGGCCAGACCATGCCTTACAGCGGGCCTGCTTCGGCCTACGCCGCCATCGGCAAGACCGAGGTGGCGTACTTTCAGATGATCAACGACCAAGGTGGTATCAACGGCCGAAAAATCAATCTGGTCAGCTTGGACGACGGGTATTCGCCGCCGCGCGCGGTGGAACAGGTTCGTAGACTCGTGGAAGAAGAACAAGTGCTAGCACTGTTCCAAACCCTAGGCACGCCCACTAACACCGCCTTCCACAAGTACATCAACGCGAAGAAGGTGCCACACCTATTCGTGGCGACCGGAGCGACCAAGTGGGGCGACCCGAAGAATTTTCCGTGGACAATGGGTTGGCAGCCCACCTACCAAACCGAATCGAGGATCTACGCCAGGTACATTCTTGCGCACAAACCCAACGCCAAAGTAGCGATCCTTTATCAGAACGATGATTACGGTAAAGATTATCTGAAGGGATTCAAGGACGGGCTGGGCGATAAGGCCGCGAGCCTCATCGTGGCGGAGGTGAGTTACGAGGTCACTGATCCCACCGTGGACTCCCAGATCGTCACTCTGAAGGCCTCTGGCGCGGACACCTTCTTTAATATCACCACGCCGAAATTCGCCGCCCAGGCCATTCGCAAAACTTTCGACATGGGCTGGAAGCCGTTGCACTTCCTCAATAACGTATCGTCCTCGGTGGGAGCCACGCTGGCGCCCGCGGGGCTGGATAAATCCGTGAATATCATCACCGCGCAATACATGAAGGACGCCACCGATCCGCAGTGGAATAAGGATCCGGCCATGCAGAGGTGGCGCGAGTTCATGAAGAAATACATGCCTGGTGCCGACCACAGCGATATTGCGCATGTCTACGGGTACGCCGCGGCGCAACTCATGGGCCACGTTATCAAACAATGCGGGGACGACCTCAGCCGCGAAAATCTTCTCAAACAGGCCGCGAGCGTGAAAAGCTTCGACACCGATGGCTTGCTTCCCGGCATAAAGATTAACACCAGCCCCACGGATTACTACCCCATCGAACAAGTGCAACTCCAACAGTTCGACGGCAAGCGCTGGGTGTTGTTCGGACCGGTGATGGGGCACGAATAACCATGAAACCCATCGATCTCACCGGCCGCGTAGCGGTCATCACCGGCGCCAGCCGGGGCATCGGCCGTGCCACCGCCGTCGAATTCGCGAGCGCGGGCGCCACGCTGGCGCTCCTCAGCCGCGATCAAACCAAGCTCGCGGAAACGCTGAGCTTGGTGCGCGCCGCCGGCGCGGAAGCGGAAACCTATCTGTGCGACGTGCGCGAGGAAGCGCAGGTGAAGCAAGTGGCGGAAAAGGTCAAGGCGCGCTTCGGCGCGGCTCATATCCTGGTGAACAACGCCGGGACTGCCATCCGCAAAAACATTATCGATTTCTCTTTCGATGAATGGCGCGCGCTCACCGATACCAATATTACGGGCGTATTCCTGATGTGCAAATACATCGTGCCCTTGATGAAGGGCCAAGGCTATGGCCGTGTGATTAACCTAACTTCCATCATGGCCCATGTCTCGAGCACAGGGCGCGGCGTTTACTCAGCCACCAAACATGCGGTACTGGGACTGACCCGCGCATTGGCCTTGGAACTGGTGGACGACAAGATCAACGTCGTCGCCATCAGCCCCGGATTCATCGCCACCGATCTCACCGCACCGCTGCGTGCGGATCCAGCCAAGAACGCGGCGTTGATGGATCAAACCCCCATGCGGCGCTGGGGGCAGCCCGAGGAGATCGCCTCCATGGCCTTATACATTTGCTCCGACGCCGCGGCCTTCATGACGGGGAGCGATGTTCTTGTCGACGGAGGCTGGTGCGCGCAGTAGCGTGGGTTGACGGAAACGAAGCGAACCTCCCCCTCCTACTAATGCACCCGAGGCATGATTTCGGAAGCGAAGCGCTCCATCGCGGCGAGCGATTCCTCGAGCGTCGTGCGTTGGAAGCTGAATAGCAGTTCGTTCATCCCCATCTCCTTGAACCGCAAAATATCTTCGACGACATCGGCATCGCTGCCAGTGAAGAGCTGGCGCTGATCGTTGTCCGTGGTGATCAGGTTGTTTTCCTTGTACCAGTTCGCCCAGTAGACGACGCCGATGGACTTCGGATCGCGTTCGGTCTTCTCCGCCTCCTGCCGCAGATTTGCGATGCCTCCCTTCAAGCGTTCCATGGTATTCAAAGGAAATTGCGGATTGGT
>JBKKAO010000128.1:0-4915 GCA_046714645.1 Burkholderiales bacterium
GCAGCCATGATGCGGCGGCAGGTGACGTTGCTTCCCTCGAGTCAATCGCAGGCCACCCTGAGCGCGCTTGGAGCGAGTTATTCCGGCCTTTACCTGCTAACGGACTTGCCCCGGAAATCGGACTTTGCCGTTGTTTCGGTGGGGCGAACGAAGCGTAGCGTTCCTTTCGTAGTGCCGAGCATTCCGCGCGAGACCTGCGCGCTCATACTCTTTACCTCCGGATCGACCGGGCAGCCAGTGCCCACGGCGAAGACCTGGGATTCGCTCTTCCATAGCGCGCAAAGCGAGGCGCTGGCTCTGGGGATGGAGCGCGATAGCGGATGCTCGGTTCTGGGTACGGTACCGGCCCAGCATTCCTATGGACTCGAATCCACTGTGTTGCTTCCGCTGCACCAAGGGCTCGTGTTGGATAGCGCTCATCCGTTTTATCCGGCCGACGTGTGCTCGGCCTTAGATCGTTTGCCGCGTCCCCGCATGCTGGTCACCACGCCAATTCACTTACGAGCCCTATGCGCCATGGAAGAACCTCTGCCGCATGCGGATCTGCTACTGAGTGCCACCGCGCCCTTGCCTGCGGACCTGGCCGCGCAGGCGCAATCCAGGTTCCGCGCTCCGGTGATGGAGATCTATGGTTGCAGCGAGGCGGGGCAGCTTGCTTTCCGTACTCCCACGCAATCCCTTCAATGGCGTTTGATGCGCGGCGTTCACCTCCGGCAAGACGCAGCCGGTACCTGGGTCCGCGGCGGACACGTTCCCGCGGAGACCCTGTTGGCCGATGTGATCGAGTTGGTGGACGAGGAGCGCTTTGTTCTGCATGGGCGCTCCACGGACTTGGTTAACATCGCGGGCCAGCGGACTTCCCTCGCTTATCTAAATCACCAGCTCGGCAGCATCGAGGGAGTTCTGGATGGCGTATTCTTCATGCCGGACAGCGATGGCGGTGAGGCAAGCGTGTCGCGTCTGATGGTTTTTGTTGTCGCCCCTCGCTTGAGCGAGCAAGTGCTTCGTGCTGCCCTGCGTGAACGCATCGATGCGGCCTTCATGCCGCGGCCGGTCTATCTGGTGGAGGCGCTTCCGCGCAACGCTACGGGGAAGATACCGCGCGAGGCCTTGATGGATCTTGCCAAGCAACTGCGCCGCCGGCGGGAGCCATGATCAGCCTTGCACAGACCTTTGTCCAGGATCATCCCGCCACGCAAGGCCACTTTCCCGCTCACCCAATATTGCCGGGCGCCTTCTTGTTGGACGCCGCGATTCGTGCGATTTGCGCGCAGTATGGCTTGTCCCGCGAGCGCGTAGTGGCGGAGTCGGTGAAGTTTCCTCGCTCGGTATCGCCAGGGCAGAGCGTGACCTGGGAGTTGGAGGAACCCGTGACCAAAGAGATGGGTAGTGTGGTGAAGTTTCGCGGCAGTGCCGGGGGCGAAACCGTGGTCTCGGGAATTCTACGGTTTCCTTCCTGAGTGGACCGCCCTGTGGTCTTTCCAACTAAACGCCGGCGATTTATCGCAAGCTTGGCTGCGTTGACCGCCGCACCGCGTCTGTGCATGAGCGCGGAGGAAGACTGGAGTCTGCCGGTGCTCATGGAACGTCTTGCCCAGGTGCGATCGGCCCGCGCCCGCTTCGTGGAGAAGCGCTACTTGTCCATGCTACGCAAGCCCATCGAGACCATGGGTGTGCTGGTCTACGAGGCGCCCGGCCGCTTGGAGAAGCTCGTTCAAAAGCCTAAGGCCGAGCGATTATTGCTAGAAGGCGAACGCGTGACCCTGGAGGCGGACAACGGCCGTAAACGCAAGGTGGTGGCCTTGAACGAGTTTCCGGAACTCGCGGCCCTCGTGGGCGGACTACGGGCCACGCTGGCCGGTGATATGGCAACCTTGGCAAGTCATTTCGACGTGTCCCTGGAGGGCCCGCGGGATCGCTGGCGCTTGACTCTCAAGCCCCGGGAGAAGCGAACCTTATCCTTGGTGAAATTCGTCCGCATCTTTGGCGCGGGTACCGAACTGACGAGCGTCGAAGTACAGCAAGCCGATGGCGACCGCTCGGTCATGTTGATGGTCAAGGATTGAGGGGTGCGAAACATCCTCGTGTGGTTGGCGCTCCTGCTGGGGTGTGCATTCGTCGTTTCGCAGACGAAATTCTCCGCGGATCTCTCGGCTTTTCTTCCTAGTTCTCCGACGCCCGCGCAGCGGGCCTTGGTCGAGCAACTCAAGGACGGGGTGGTGTCGCGCTTGGTGCTGGCGGGCATTCATGGCGCCGCGCCGGACCAATTGGCGCAGTACAACAAGGCGCTCGCGGTCGCGCTTCGCGGTGACCCGCGCTTCGTGGCGGTGAGCAATGGAGAGGCGATGCTCCAAGACGCGGATCGCGATTTCATCTTCGCGCACCGCTACCTACTGAGCCCGCGAATTCAACCCGGCTATTTCGATGTTCCGCAGTTGAAGGCATCGCTGGAGAACGCCCTGGCGCTGTTGTCTTCCGAAGCGGGCATGCTGGTGAAATCGTTGGTGGTTTCCGATCCCACAGGGGAAGTGCTTCGAATCGCCGATGAATTGGCCGGCGCCAGCGCCCCCGAAACGCACGCGGGTGTATGGAGTTCGCGCGATCTGACCTATTCACTGCTGCTGTTGCAAACCCGTGCGGCGGGTTTTGACATGGATGGCCAGGAAGAAGCCATGGCGGCGATTCGGACGGCCTTCGCCGCAGTGGTGCACGGGAGGAACTCTAGCGTGCATCTCGAGCTGGTGGGGCCGGGAGTGTTCTCCGTGCTCACGCGAGAGGTGATCAAACGCGACGCGGAACGATTCGCCTTGATCGCTTCTATCCTTGTTGCCCTGATGCTCTGGGTGGTTCTGCGTTCGGTGCGACTGCTGGCGCTGGGTTTGCTGCCGGTCGTTAGCGGGGTGCTAGCCGGTATTGCCGCGGTCTCCCTATTTCACGGCGAAGTGCACGGCATTACCTTGGGGTTTGGTGCAACCTTGATCGGAGAGTCGGTCGACTATGCCATCTATCTATTGGTACAAAGCGAAGCGCTTGCCGGTGAGCGAGCCTCTTTGCGCCGCCTGTGGCCCACGTTGCGCTTAGGGGTGCTGACGTCCATTTGCGGTTTTTCCGCGCTGTTTTTTTCGCACTTCCCTGGGTTGGCGCAGCTTGGCTTATTCTCCATCGCCGGGCTCGTCGCCGCGGTCCTGGTCACGCGCTTCGTTCTGCCGGAGTTCTTGCCGCGCGGCTTCCGGCTAACGGGAGTGGACAGAGCCGGCGGCTATCTCTACAGATTGCTGGGCCGCGCGAGAGCGCTGCGGCCGTGGCTGGCGCTGGCCTCCGGTATCGCCATCGCGTTCTTGATTCATCGTTCGGGCAGTCTTTGGCAGGATGAATTGGCGAGTTTGAGTCCTGTGCCGGTGGAGGCGCAAAGACTGGATGAACGCTTGCGCGGCGAGCTGGGCGCGCCGGACGTGCGGCATCTAGTGGTGGTTTCCGCCGAGGATGAGCAAACAGCGCTAGAGTGGTCGGAAGCCGTTTCAGCACGGCTCGAGGAGGCCAAGCGCCAAGGTTTGATTTCTGCCTACGATGCACCCACCAAATACCTGCCGAGCCGCAAGACACAACTCTCGCGCATGGCGAGCCTTCCACCCGCCGAGGTGCTTCGGCGTAACCTGAGGGAGGCCATTGCCGATTTGCCTTTCGATCCCCAAGCCTTTATGCCTTTTGTGGAACAGATCGGGGCGGCTAGCAACATGCAGGTGGTGGATCGTGGCACCTTGGCGGGAACGCAACTGTCGCTGCGCTACGAGTCCCTCGTGCTACACCGGCAAAATCAATGGTTCGCCATGCTGCCGCTGACTCAGGTGACGGACCTAGCCCGTCTATCGGCGGAGTTGTCGCCGGTGTTGAATGCGCAGGTGGCACTCCTGGACCTGAAGGAAGAAACCGATGGCTTGTACCGAGGGTATCGAAAAGAAATCGTCCTGTTGTCCAGCGCCGGCGCGGGCATCATCGTGCTCTTGCTGGCGGTGAGTTTGCGCAGTGTGAGGCGCGCGCTGAACGTGTGCGTGCCCATCGCCATGGCAGTGGTGCTCACCATCGCGCTACTGCTATGGGCGAAGCATTCCCTGACGATCTTTAATTTGGTCGGGATCCTATTGGTGGTGGCCGTTGGATCCAACTATGCGTTGTTCTTCGAACGTGGCTTGAACGTAGAGCAAGCAGAAGGGAGAACCACGGTTTCATTGGTGGCTGCCAATCTCTCCACGGTCATCGGTTTCGGGCTTCTAGGTTTCTCTCGGGTGCCGGTGTTGTCGGCAATTGGAGCGGTGGTGGGGCTGGGCGCTATTCTCAGTCTGGTTTGCGCGGCGGCGCTCTCTCCCGAGTTCGTTCGAAGACATGCATGAGTGCCGGGCGAAAGATCCTCGTTCTTGTAGCCTTCCTATTTGGATGCGCCGGTTCGCGCCCTGCGAAAATCCCCATGGATAGGCTAACTGACCTGCAAGGCCAGCCGCCGGAGCGCGTTCTACTGATATTGTTGCCCGGTGCTTATGATGTGCCCAAAGATTATTTCTCCTTCGGATTCGTTAGAGAAATCAGGCGTCGCGATCTCCCCGTGGATATCATCGCCGCGGACGCCAACGTGAACTACTACACGGGACGCAACGTCGTGGAGCGATTGCACGAGGATGTGATCGCGCCCGCCCGCACGAAAGGATACCGGCGCGTCTGGCTGGGTGGGATCTCCCTCGGGGGATTCGGGAGCTTGCTCTACGTGCACGCGCACCCGGGCGAAGTGGACGGCGTATTGTTGCTAGCCCCTTACCTGGGTGCGAGAAATCAAGTGCAGGAGATCGCCCGCGCGGGAGGCCTGGCGCGCTGGGAACCCAAGCGAGATCTTCCCCTGGATGAGGAGAGAGAGATGCTGCTATGG
>JBKKAO010000129.1:0-5589 GCA_046714645.1 Burkholderiales bacterium
TTGAAGGCATAGGCTTCGAATTCGCTCTTGTCCATCATGCGCGGCACCGCCACCACGGCCAGCACTCCTATGATGATGATGACCACGATCATCTCGATCATGGTGAATCCGGCCTGGCGCTCGGACCGGTACCCGCGCATGGAGTAAAGCGAAGAGCCCGGTTCCCCAGACTCTTCGCGACTCAGGATGAGCGAAGTTCTGATTAAGCCGTGCAGATCACTTGCGCCACGGCGCTCTTGGCACTGGAGCCTTTGGTCCCGGTGATCGTCACGCTTTGCGTTGACCCCGCCGCCGGTGCGGTGCAATTGCAGGCACCAATGGTGTAGTTCACGTTTCCGCCGGCCGGCCAGCCGCCTTGTAAAAGCCCGCCTAGCACGCTACTGGGGGTGTTACAAGCGCCGTTTATATTGCTCGCCTTCGCGCTGTTGGCTTGAAACGCGCCATAGTTGATGGCCGCGCCCGCCGACACGCCCGCGGCGATGCCTTGCACCGATGCCTGCAAGGCCTCATCGCTCAAGTCGATAAACTTGGGCAAGGCCACCGCCGACAAGATTCCAAGAATGATGATGACGACGATCAGTTCAATCAAGGTAAAACCAGCTTGCTTCATTCGCTTCTCCAAGTCGTTGGGGATTGCACAAACATTGAGTGGGTGGTCTAGCTACAATTGGCCCGGTCCGCCGCATTGGCGGGATCGAGTGGGTTACCGTAGACGGGGGCAGCGTTCACGCCGGCTTCTCGGTAGATCACCGAGCAGCTAGGGTGATTGGTGTCCGATTGAACGGAGACCTGCTGAAGCCCGGAAATGGTGCTCGGTGCCGACGCCGGAAAATCCGCGCCAGCCAGTCCCGCGGCGAGCGTGATGGAGGCCACGGTGGGATACCCATTGGCCATGGCGATGGTGGCGCCCTCCATGACCACGGAGGTATTTGCCGCCAATCCCTGGGTCAGTTGAACCGAGCGTGCCAGCGCGGCACCGGCTTTCATCGCACCCTGGGCGCTATTGACTTTGGCGATCCTGGCTTCCACTTGCAAACCCGCGTAACGGGGTAGCGCCACGGCCGCCAAAATGGCCAGAATGGTAATGACCACGATCAACTCGATCATCGTGAAACCGGCTGCCTGTCTCACCACCCCTCCCTGGGCTCTCGCGATAGGAAGCAACTACGGTTACGAGCCCCGAAACTTGAGACGCACCGGCCCATGAGGCCTTTGTCCAGAAAGGAGAATGTGGCCTTGGGTGAGGGCCGCAACCACGGGTAGGGTAGGCCCGTCTCAGCGCTTGATGGCGGCGCTTCCTAGATCCCAGATGGGCAGGAACACACCGAGCGCGACCACGAGTAAGAGCACGCCTAGGAAGACGATGAGAACGGGTTCGATTTGCGCGCTCAAGTTCTTCAGGTCGTATTCGACTTCTCGGGTATAGAGATCGGCCACCTCGTCCATCATGTCGTCTAAGCTGCCGGATTCCTCGCCCACCATGATCATCTGCAAGGCGACCGGGGTGAAGACTTCGCTTCGGGTGGCTGCACGGAGAAGGTCTTCACCGCGCTCGACGCTCTCGCGCATCTTCTCGATCCGGTCAGCCACGAAAGCATTGTCCACGACCTGTCCCACGAGGGTCAGTGCTTGAACCGCACTGACCCCGCTACGCAACGCGAGTGCGAAGCTGCGCGCGAAGCGCGCGAGGGTGGCTCGCATGATGATCTTTCCCGCTATGGGAAAGCGAAGTTTCCGGCGGTCCCACGCCAAACGGCCAAGCGGCGTGCCCGCCCAGTTGTTGAACGCGATGAAAGCCCCGGCAAGCGCCAAGGCGATCAACCACCAATAATTGACCGTGAAATGAGAAAACGCGATCAACCCGCGGGTCACCGCCGGTAGTTTCGCGCCGAAGCTCTCGTAGACCTTGGCGAAGACCGGGATAACAAACAAGTTGATCACGGCCAGAGCGGTGAACATCACGCCGAGGACAAAGATGGGATAGCGCAAGGCCGCTTTGACCTGATTGCGCATGTGCTCCTGAAATTCCAAATGGTGGTAAAGGCGCAGGAAGATCTCTTCGAGTTGGCCCGTGGTCTCGCCCACTTTCACCATGGCAACATAGAAGGGCGAGAACACCCCGTGCTGGTTCTGAAGTGCCGCCGAAAGCTCGCGTCCGCCCTGGAGATTGTCCTGCACGCCCTTGAGCGCGGTGCGCAAAGCGGGATTGGGGGCGGAATCGTGTAATCCAACCAGTGCGCGAAGGATAGGGACACCAGCCTTTAGCAGCGCATACATCTGCCGGCTAAACATGAGCAGGTCGGTCGTGCCGACGTTCTTACCTAGGCTGAGCCGCCAAGAACGGGCGGCGGGGCCAACGGCATTGCGCGCAAGCGCGATGTTAACCGGTATGACTCCACCGGTGCTCAACTGCATGGCAACACTCGCGCTATCGGCCGCATCCACCACGCCCTCCACCCGCTCGCCGGCGGCGTTTCGTCCGCTGAAGGCAAAGCTCGGCATCAATCGTCCATCTGAGCCGATACGCTCATGGCTTCCTCGACCGTGGTGCGCCCCAGTAAGGCCAACTGGGCCGCGTGACGGCGCAAGGTCTGCCCTTGCATCTGCTCGCGGGCGGCAGCAAGGAAGGTCTTGGGGTCTCCGGTGGCCGTTGCATGAACCAGCGGTTTGGTCATCTCGAGCAACTCATAGACTCCAGTGCGTCCCTTGTAGCCTGTGCGTGAGCAATTCTCACAACCACTGCCTCTGGCAAACTTGAAGCGCTCGACCTGATCTCCAATCTCCTGCACCAGCCACTCTCGCTCCTGCGGGGATAGAGCATGCTCGGCCTTGCACTCGGCGCATATCAGCCGCAACAGCCGCTGGGCCAGCACCAACTGCAAGGACATGGCGACCATATAGGCGGGCGCCCCCATGTTGAGCAAGCGTATGGGCGTGCTGGCTGCATCGTTGGTGTGCAAAGTGGAGAACACCATGTGTCCCGTCATCGCGGCTCTGAGCCCGGTTTCCACCGTACCCTGGTCGCGCATCTCGCCCACCAGGATCACGTCGGGATCCTGGCGCAACACCGAACGCAACACTCGCGCGAAGGTGAGATCGATCTTCTCCAGCACCTGAACCTGGTTCAATCCCGCGATCCGGTACTCCACCGGATCCTCCACCGTGATGATCTTGCGCTGGGGCGTGTTCATCTCTTGCAGCGCGGCGTACAAGGTGGTGGTCTTGCCACTTCCCGTGGGTCCGGTCACGAGGATCATGCCGCTGCTACGGGTCAGCGTGTTGCGCACCTTCTCCAAAATCGCAGGTGGCATGCCGAGTTGGTCCAAGCGGTTGGTTCGGCCACCCTGGCTAAGCAAGCGCATCACGGCACTCTCGCCATGTTGCGTCGCCAAGGTGGAGATACGCACATCCACTTGGGCATTCCCCACCTTCATGTGGAAGCGCCCATCCTGCGGTAAACGCTTCTCGGATATGTCCAAACCCGCCACGAGCTTCAATCTCAAGACCAGGGCACCGGCGATCTTGGTGTCCGCCTGGTTCTGCACATGCAATACGCCGTCGATGCGAAAGCGAATGAGGAGTTGATGCTCCTGGGGCTCGATGTGAATATCCGAGGCGTTCGAGGACACCGCGGATTCGAATATGGAGCGCAGCAAACGCACCACCGGCGCATCTTCGACGGAGGTGGCGGCGGTCAGCGCTCCCAGATCCACCTCGCGCTCACCCAGCTCTTGTTTGAGTTCCTGCGCGATACCCGAGATCTGAGCGCCGCGTTTGTAGATACGGTCGAAGGCCTGCAGGAGTGCCGATTCCGTGGCCACACTAAGGGTGGGCTCGGCCTTAAGGATTCGCGTCAGCTCATCGAAGACCAGCAAGTCCGTGGGGTCGGACATAGCGACGATGGCACTGCCTTGCGCGCGGGTGAGCACTACGGCTCTGAAGCGGCGCGCCTGGTTCTCCGAGAGGGTGCGGGCGGACTCTAAGTTTATGTCATAGCGTTCCAGATCAACGAAGGCAAGCCCTAATTGCGTCGCCATGGCCATGGCTACCCGGTCCTCGGTGGCAAGGCCCATGTCTATGACCACGCGGCCAAGCTTCTTGCCGGTCTTGCGTTGCAGCTCAAGGGCCTCCTTGAGTTGCTGCTGGCTGATCAAACCTTGGTTGATCAGCGCGTCGCCAAGGCGAATCTTCTGCGGAGTGGCCATCTAAGACTCAGATCTGAGAATATGGGGCTGTTTTGGAAACTGAGCAGGAAGCTTGTTCAAATGTTCGATGTCGTTCTCTACCAACCGGAAATTCCGCCCAACACCGGCAATATCATCCGGCTATGCGCCAATACCGGCGCGCGCCTTCATCTCGTGCATCCTCTGGGCTTCAAGCTCGACGATGCGCAACTTAAGCGCGCCGGGCTGGACTACCACGAATACGCGCCGGTCCAGACTCACGACTCCTGGGAAAATTGTTTACGCGCCCTGCATGGCAAGAGAATTTTTCCCGTTTCAACACGGGGATTACGGCGCTACGACCAAATTCTTTACCAAGCAGGGGATGCTTTCGTGTTCGGGCCTGAGACGCGCGGGCTACCTCAGACCCTGCTGGAGAGCTTCGCGGAGGATCGAAGGATTCGGCTTCCGATGATGCCGGGAAACAGAAGCCTGAATTTGTCCAACACGGTGGCGGTCTTGGTCTATGAAGCCTGGCGCCAGAACGGATTTCCTGGACCACGCAACGCCCGCGATCAGACCTAAGCGGGAGGCCCTATTTCAGATTGGGGCGTCACGCTTGGGCTCGCGCCGCATGAGTTCGTCCGCGGCCGCCTTCGGCGTAAGCTTGCCTTGAAGCACCCCGCAGACCACCTGCGTGATGGGAGTCTCCACACCCAGCCGCGCACCTAGACTGAGCGCTTCTTGCGCGGTGAATACCCCCTCGGCAACATGGCCTAACCGGGCCAGGATGTCTTCAAGTCTCTCCCCGAGGGCCAAGGCGAGTCCCACTTTGCGATTACGGGATTGGTCCGAAGTGCAGGTGAGAAACAGATCCCCCGCGCCCGCCAGCCCCAGAAAAGTCTCCAGTTTTCCACCGAGGCGCACACCCAAGCGGGTGAGTTCAGCCAGGCCACGGGTGATCAAGGCGGCGCGGGCACTCTCGCCCAAACCCAGTCCATCGGAAATACCGGCAGCGATGGCGATCACGTTCTTTACGGCGCCACCAACCTCCACACCCGTTAGATCGTCGCTCGAGTAGAATCTCAGACGCGAACTGTTGAGCGCCATGGCCATGTCTCGGGCGAACTGTCCGTCATGGGAGGCCAGCGTGATAGCAGCGGGCAATCCGCGGGCTACATCCTTGGCGAAGCTCGGACCGGAGAGCGCCCCACAGCGCGCGGAGACTGGGAGTTCCTCTTGCGCGATTTGGTGGGGAAGCTTGGAAGATTCGCGCTCGAATCCCTTGCACAGCCAAAGGACCGGCGTCTCGCAGCGGGCATCACGAAGCCGGGAAAGGCTCTCGCGCAACCCCCCCGCCGGGGTGGCGACGACGATGACATCTTTGTTCTTCGAGGCGCGCTCGAACTCCGAAGTGAAGCGAACG
>JBKKAO010000130.1:0-6240 GCA_046714645.1 Burkholderiales bacterium
CAACCCATCCCTAACCCATTATTTTTAAGAAATACCAAACCGTCATCGGTGTGGAGTGCCGGGCGCAGATGCTGGAAACCCAGGGCCGCCAGCCCGATGCGGTCATCGCCTGCGTGGGTGGAGGTTCCAACGCCATCGGCATGTTCTATCCCTACATTCAGGATCGCGCGGTGACCATCATCGGCGTGGAGGCCGCCGGTGATGGTATCTCCACCGGACGTCACGCCGCGACTCTGTGCGCGGGCCGGCCCGGTGTGCTGCACGGAAATCGCACCTACCTGCTGCAAGACGCCGATGGACAGATCATCGAAACCCATTCCATCTCGGCCGGCCTCGACTATCCCGGCGTGGGACCGGAGCATTCCTGGTTGAAAGACAGCGCACGCGCGCAGTATGTGTCCATCACGGACGAGGAAGCGGTACAGGCTTTCCATCGTTTGACCACCACCGAAGGCATCATGCCCGCGTTGGAATCGAGTCACGCCATGGCTCACGCCATGAAAATCGCTCCCACCCTGGCGAAGGACAAGATTCTCCTGGTTAACCTTTCCGGGCGCGGCGATAAGGATATGCATACGATCGCTAAGTATTCGGGAATAGATCTTTGATGGTGAGGCATGAGGCGGGAGGCGGGAGGCGTGAAAACCCGCAGCGTCGCGCGTTGCGTATTTACGCCTAACGCCTCCCGCCTAACGCCTCACTCCCATGTCACGAATCTCACCCACCTTCCAATCCTTACGCGCGAAAGGCCGCAAAGCCCTCATCCCTTACATCACGACCGGGGATCCCGATCTCGATACCTCGCTTGCGCTGATGCATGGCCTAGTCGAGGCCGGCGCCGATATCATCGAGTTGGGCGTGCCGTTCTCCGATCCCATGGCTGATGGACCGGCTATTCAACGTTCTAGCGAACGGGCGCTCAAGGGCAAGACGACCTTGGGCGGTGTATTGAATGTAGTGGCGCGTTTTCGGAGAACCGATACGGCGACGCCCGTGGTGCTCATGGGTTACGGCAATCCGATCGAGACCATGGGTTACAGGAAATTCGCCGATGCTTGCAAGCAAGCCGGTGTGGACGGAGTGCTGGTGGTTGACTATCCGCCCGAGGAGGCCCAAGAACTCACCGAGTCGTTGAAGGAACGGGACATCGACAGCATTTTTCTGTTAGCGCCCACGTCCAGGGACAGCCGCATTGGCGACGTGGGACGAGTGGCGACCGGATACATTTACTATGTCTCGCTGAAGGGCGTGACGGGTGCGGCGAATTTGGATCTGGCGGAGGTAGCGGCGATGCTGCCGAAGATCCGCGCCCACTCATCTCTGCCTATCGGTGTTGGTTTCGGAATTCGCGATGCGCAGACTGCTCGCGGTGTGGCGCAGGTTGCCGATGCGGTAGTGGTGGGTAGCCGTATCGTGCAGGAGATCGAAAATTCTTCTCCTAGCGAGGTTGTGCAACGCGTAGGGAAACTAGTTAAAGAAATGCGTGACGCGATCGACGCATGATCGCTCAACTATCGAAAAGGACTGGCGAGATCATCCGATCGAACAATACCCTTCTCGAATTCTTCTTTAAGGAGGCGTGATGAGTTGGCTTCAAAAGCTTCTGCCACCTAAGATCAAACGCAGCCCCGGTACCACGAAGAAAGCCGTGCCTGAGGGGTTGTGGACCAAATGCGATACCTGCGAAGCGGTGCTCTACCGGGCGGATTTGGAGCAGAGTTTGCACGTGTGCCCGAAGTGCGGGCATCACAGCCGTGTCTCGGCTCGAGAACGTTTGGAAATGATGCTGGATCCCGAAGGTCAGTACGAGATCGGCTCCGAAGTGATACCGGTGGACTTTCTGAAGTTCGTCGACAGCAAGAAGTATTCGGAGCGATTGATTTCCGATCAAGAGCAGTCCGGTGAAACCGATGCTTTAGTGGTTATTCAAGGCAGTATCAAGACCGTCCCTTTGGTGGCGGCGGCCTTCGAGTTTCGCTTCATGGGCGGCTCCATGGGCTCGGTCGTGGGCGAACGTTTCGTGCGCGGCGTGCAGTGCGCCATCGAGCAGAAGTTGCCTTTCATCTGTTTTACCGCCAGCGGCGGGGCGCGCATGCAAGAGGGCCTCATGTCCCTCATGCAGATGGCCAAGACCACGGCGGCGCTGACGCAACTCGCGGTGGAACGCTTGCCGTTCATCTCCGTGCTTACCGATCCCACCATGGGCGGTGTGTCGGCCAGCTTCGCCATGATCGGCGATGTGGTGATCGCCGAACCCGGTGCACTCATCGGCTTCGCGGGGCCGCGCGTTATTGAACAGACCACGAAGCAGACACTACCCGAGGGATTTCAGCGAGCGGAGTTCTTGTTGGATCACGGCGCCGTGGACATGATCGTGGACCGCCGTGAGATGCGCGATAGGCTCGCGCGGCTGGCGGCCCTGCTCATGCGCGCACCCGCATTACAACCATAGGCTGACCCATCGCATCGCGTCTGGGAAATCCCCAAGCATCGCTAGAGGATTGGCTCGCTCACCTCGATCGATTACATCCCAAGACCATCGAGCTGGGTCTCGCCCGCGTGCAAAGCGTGTGGGCGCGGCTTGGGATTTCCATACCCTTTCCCATCATCACCGTGGGCGGTACCAATGGCAAGGGATCGACCTGCGCCTTTCTCGAATGCATGCTGCGTTGCGCAGGCTTCGGTGTGGCCACTTATTCCTCGCCCCATCTACTGCGTTACAACGAGCGTGTCCGGCTCAATGGCAAACCCGTGGAAGACGTTGCTTTGTGCGCGGCCTTCGCGCGCGTGGAAGCCGCGCGGGGTTCCACGCCGTTAACCTTCTTCGAGTTCGGCACCTTGGCGGCCATGCAGATGTTCGCCGAAGCCGGCGTGGACGTAGCTGTTATGGAAGTAGGCTTGGGCGGGCGCTTGGATGCCGTAAATCTGTTCGAACCCAGTTGCGCGGTTGTCACCAATATCGGTATCGACCATGTCGATTACCTTGGGCCTACGCGCGATTCCATCGGCTTCGAGAAGGCGGGGATTTTTAGATCTGGCACACCGGCCATTTGCGCGGACCGAGATCCTCCGAACACCCTCGTCGAGCATGCGCGAAATACCGGCGCGAATCTCAGATCCATGGGCCAAGACTTCGGCTATCAGTCTCACGAGGGACATTGGGACTATTGGAGCTGGCGAGGACATCGCAAAGGATTGCCTTGGCCAGCATTGCGCGGCAGCGTGCAGCTTGCGAACGCCGCCACGGCCATGGCGGCGCTCGATGCGCTGCACGAGCAACTGCCTGTGGATATGGGTGCGGTGCGCCGCGGATTGGTGGAGGTGGAACTCGCCGCGCGGTTTCAGGTACTGCCCGGACGGCCTAGCGTCGTGCTCGACGTGGCTCACAATCCGGACGCGGCGCAACGATTGGCCGAGAACCTAGTTGACCAAGGCAAGTTTGCTTCGAGCATCGCCGTGCTGGGAATGTTGAAGGACAAGGACATCGAAGGCGTCGTGCGGCAACTGCTACCGGTGATTGATCGCTGGTTTTTAGCTGATCTATCCGGGCCGCGGGCCGCCAGTGCGCAGCGCTTGGCGCAAGCGCTCAGGTCCATGGGAGTAGAAGACATTGCCTTGTACCCTTGCGCGGCGGAAGCCTATGCCGCCGCCGAAAGCGTCGCGCAACCCGATGATAGAATTGTCGTGTCCGGTTCGTTCTACACCGTTGCCGAAGTGCTCACTCTCCTGGGCCGCTGAACACCATGGCCAAGGCCGCCATCTCTCAAGAGGAAATCCAACTCAGAAAACGTGCCCGGCGCCGCCTCGCCGGCGCGAGTTTTTTGGTGTTGGTCATGATCATCGTACTGCCGGTGATTCTCGATTCCGAACCCCGGCCGCAAGCGGAATCGGTGCGCGTCCAGATGCCCGCCTCCGTGCGTGAATCTCAACAAGAGAACCTCGCGCCCGCGCCGCCATCGCCAGCTTCCGGGGAAGCTGCGTCTGCCGCGCTCTTGGCGGAGAACTCCCAGGATGTAACCCTCGCCGAGGGACAGAACGACGTGGCGGCGGTTGACAGGACCGCCAGCGCGCCCGCGGAAGAACTAACGCCCCCCGTGGTGATTCAATTGGGCGCTTTCGCCGAGCCGGCGAACGCAAAGCAACTTCAGGACGCTCTTGCGAGCGAGGGAATCAAAGCGTTCGCTGAAGTGGTGACTTCAGGACAAGCTTCCACAACCCGTGTTCGCGCCGGGCCTTTCGATTCCATTGCGGAGGCTGAGCGGACACGAGATCGCATCGCGAAGATGAAGCTCAAGCTCGGCATAGAGCCCAAGATCGTAGCGCGTGGCCAGTAGCACTCATGACCGCGTTCGACTACGTAATGATAGGCATTCTCGCGGTGTCCGTCGTACTCGGGCTAGTGCGAGGTGCGGTGCGCGAGGTGTTCTCCTTGGGATCTTGGATCGGGGCTTTCTTTGCCGCCCGGGCGTTTTCCGAATCCTTGTCGGTCCATCTGGCCGAAGGTATCGCGAGTCCCACGCTACGATTGTTGGCGGCTTTCGTGGTGCTTTTTCTATGCGCCCTGGCCTTGCTGATGTTCGTGAGCTGGGCGCTCTCGCAGCTTGTGAAGCACGCGGGTCTGGGCTCCCTTGATCGCGCCCTGGGCTTGATCTTCGGGACCTTGCGTGGCGGGCTGATCGCCGTGGTGATGGTGTTGCTGGCGGGGCTCACGCCGTTGCCCCGCGAGATCTTCTGGCGTAACGCCATGTTCAGCGCGCCCTTGGAAGCCGCGGCGAAGGGCGTTCTACCCTTCATGCCGGAGGCTTTCCGCAAACGCGTGCTCTATTAGGCGGGGTATACTTCTACGCCTTGAAAGGCGTAGTCTGGTTTAGGAGTGACGGAGCATGTGCGGAATCATCGGTGTGGTTGCGAAGAGCCCCGCCAATCAACTCCTCTATGACGGACTGCTGGTCTTGCAGCATCGCGGCCAGGACGCCGCCGGGATCACGACTTCCGAAGCGGATAATTTTCACCTGTACAAAGGCCCAGGTCTGGTGCGCGACGTGTTTCGTACGCGGAACATGCGTGCATTGCGCGGCAACGCGGGCATCGCCCATTGCCGTTATCCCACTGCGGGCTCGGCCTTCGACGAGGCGGAGGCGCAACCCCTCTATGTCAATTCGCCCTTCGGTATCACGCTCGGGCACAACGGCAATCTCACGAACACCGAACAACTCAAAAGCGAGTTGTTCCGGCAAGACTTGCGGCACGTCAATACCAATTCGGATTCCGAAGTTCTACTGAACGTATTGGCGCACGAGCTGCAAGAGCATTCGTCCTCTTCCCATCTGGATCCGGACACCATTTTCATGGCGGTGGCCGGCGTTCACCGGCGCTGCCGCGGTGCCTATGCCTGTGTGGCGATGATCGCGGGTTACGGTTTAGTCGCCTTTCGTGATCCCTTTGGCATTCGGCCGCTGGTGATCGGCAGCGCCATGACCGACAAGGGTAGGGAGTATGCGGTGGCCTCCGAGAGTGTGGCCCTGGATACCCTGGGATTCCAGTTGGTGCGCGACGTCCAGCCCGGCGAGGCGGTCTTCATCGACTTGGACGGAAACTTCTCCAGCCGCCAATGCGCGTTACGTAGTTCCCACAATCCCTGCATGTTCGAGTTTGTCTATTTGGCCCGGCCCGATTCCGTGATCGACGGCATCTCGGTGTACGAGACGCGGCTGCGCATGGGCGAGAGTTTGGCGGACAAGATCAAGCGGCAATACGGCCATCTCGCTATCGATGTGGTCATCCCCATTCCGGATTCCAGCCGGCCCTCCGCCATGGAACTGGCCAAGCGCTTGAATCTGAGCTATCGCGAGGGTTTCATCAAGAACCGCTACATCGGCCGCACCTTCATCATGCCAGGGCAAGAGGTGCGCAAGAAATCCGTGCGCCAGAAGTTGAACGCTATTTCCATGGAATTCAAAGGCAAGAACGTGCTGTTGGTGGATGATTCCATCGTGCGCGGCACCACCAGCCGCGAGATCGTACAAATGGCGCGCGAATCAGGCGCGAACAAGGTGTTCTTTGCCTCCGCCGCCCCGCCCATACGGTTTCCCAATGTCTATGGCATCGATATGCCCAGCCCGAAGGAACTGATCGCCACGGGGCGCGACGATGATGGGGTGGCCCGCGAGATTGGCGCCGACCGGTTGATTTATCAAGATCTCGATGCCTTGATACAAGACGTCGCCTCCGTCAATCCGA
>JBKKAO010000131.1:0-2565 GCA_046714645.1 Burkholderiales bacterium
CTTGGCTGTTTCCGCGACGTCTAATTCCTCCCAATAACGTAACAAAAAGGCCTCGCGGTGACGACCGGGGAGTTTCTCGATACCCGCTTCAATCGCTACCATGACCTCTTGTCTTCCAACCTGCTCCTCGGGCGTGCCCGCACGGTTTATGCCCTCTTGCACGATCATCCTGTCGAGGGGATCGTACTCCTCGTTGGGATCCGCGGACGCCGGAGTCAGAGAAGTCAGCAGTGTGGTCCACAGCGAACGCACCTTCTGCCGGCGATAGTAATCCCGAATAGTGTTTTGCAGTATGCGCTGGAAAAGCGGGGGCAGTTCCTCCGCGGGTTTTCCGCTATAGCGCTCGACCAGCTTGAGCATGGAATCCTGGACAATGTCCATTGCGCTCTGATCGTTGCGCACAGCAAACATGGCCTGCTTGTAAGCCCGGCGCTCCACTTCCGCGAGGAAAGCCGCGATTTCTTTATCCGTAGCCAGGTTGTTCCGCCTTTATCACGAGTGCCGATGATCGAGCTTCAGCGCGGCGATGTTACCAAAGGATGCTGCCCGGATTAACTCTACCTTGGCCTGGATCCTCTTGGACGGCTAAAATGGCGCCATTCATGGAAGCCATCAACCTCTCACATCACTTCCTAATCGCCATGCCCAACATGGCGGATCCGAACTTTGCCAAGTCGCTGACCTATATCTGCGAGCACAACCATCAAGGAGCGTTAGGCTTAGTGGTCAACCGGCCCATCGAAATGACCTTGAAGTCGCTTTTCGACCAAATCGAGATTCCTTTGCGAGATGACCGGCGCGCGCAGCTGCCGGTCTATTTTGGCGGTCCGGTGCAGGTGGACCGCGGGTTTGTCCTACATCGCCCTCCTGGTGGCTGGCATTCGACCCTGGCTGTTCGGGATGATATTGCACTCACGACTTCAAGAGATATCTTGCAGGCGGTAGGCGAAGGCCACGGGCCTGAGGATCTACTGGTTTCTCTGGGTTACTCTGGCTGGGCGCCTGGGCAGCTTGAGCAAGAGATCAAACAAAATGCCTGGCTCACGGTTCCCGCGAACCTCGGAGTGATGTTCGACTTACCGGCAAGCAAGCGCTTTGGAGCGGCCATGGATTTGCTGGGAATCAGTGCCGCCCACTTGTCTGACGACGTGGGGCACGCCTGATAGCAATGGGAAAATGAGGCGAACCGTATTTCCTTAACCCTCATCGATTCACCCAAACGAGGGACGGTCTTAGCTTTCGACTGGGGAAAGAAGCGTTTGGGGGTAGCAGTGGGTGACATGGAGATGAGGCTCGCCCATCCGTTGGCCACCTTGAGCATACAACTCCCGCGAAAGGCTCAGGACATGGACTTAATTGCCCCTCTAGTGCGGGAATGGCAGCCTGTCCTTCTAGTGGTAGGCGTTCCCAGGTATGGCGATGCCCAGGAGCATCCTTTGGCCAAGCCGTGCCAAACCTTCGCCCGCAGGCTGCACTCGCGCTTTGGCATTCCCGCAGTGACGGTGGATGAAGCCTACAGCTCTTGCGAAGCCGACGCGTTATTGAAGCAAACAGGTGCGGGCCTGACAGCGCGCAAGGAACGCGTCGACCAAGTCGCCGCCCAACAGATTTTGGAGACCTTTTTTGAGCTTACTTCCCGTGTTGCCAAATCCTGACGAGTTGATCGCTACCCTGGTGGAGAAACTGCGCGCCAGGGCGAATGCGGAGTTGGGAATCATCGGCATTCGAACGGGCGGGGTGTGGGTTGCCGAACGCTTGCATCAAGCCCTGGGCCTCGTCTTACCCATGGGGACCATCGACGTTTCCTTTTACCGGGATGACTACGGGCGAGTGGGCCTTCACCCCGGAGTCAAACCCTCGGAGATCCCCTTTAAGGTCGAGAACCGCAACATCCTTTTAGTGGACGACGTGCTCTACACCGGAAGAACCGTCCGCGCCGCCATCAACGAGATTTTCGACTACGGAAGACCTGGCACCCTTTGGCTCGCCGCGCTGGTGGACCGAGGCGGCCGCCAGCTTCCCTTCGCGGCGGACGCGGTGGGCGCGACTCTTTCCATCCCCCAGAACCAACGCGTGGAACTCCTGCGCGCCCCCGATGGCGGGCTCTCCCTGGAATACCAGGCCACACAACCATGATGAACAATCCGCAACTCACGGCCGAGGGAAAGCTCAAGCATCTTTTAACCATCGAGGGCCTGCCCAGGGAGATATTGCTGCGGATATTGGACACGGCCCAATCCTTTATTTCCGTCACCGAGCGGGAAGTTAAGAAAGTTCCGTTGCTACGGGGCAAGTCCGTGTTTAACCTCTTCTTCGAACCCAGCACGCGCACGCGCACTACCTTCGAGATTGCCGCCAAGCGCCTTTCAGCCGATGTAATCAACTTAAACGTCGCCGTCTCCTCCCAGAGCAAGGGAGAAAGTCTGCTGGACACCGTGGCCAATCTCTCCGCCATGCATGCGGACATGTTCATCGTGCGCCATAGCCAAAGCGGGGCCGCCCATCTCATCGCGAAGCATGTTCAATCTCATGTACATGTCATCAACGCGGGCGACGGCAGGCATG
>JBKKAO010000132.1:0-4057 GCA_046714645.1 Burkholderiales bacterium
AAGGGCCCGGGCCGACCCGGCCATAAAGGCATGGTTAGCGGATGGCCAATGGGCTCGCACCGAAAGTCTCCCATCGGAGCTTCAAACCAGGTGGGCTGACTGCACGTTACTGCCGTCCAGGCCCATCCCGGATTCTGAAATTCCTCCGGCCGTAGCGAACGAGGTCGAGGCATTTCTTCGGGCGTTCGGGGTTTCTCCCAAGGTTGTGGTCCCACCGACGTTCGTTTGGACCGGTATCGTCGAGAAGGCGTGGGTAGACCACGGAGTAGGGATCATAGTGACGCCTGGGCGTACACTCATCGGACGCGATCCGCAGGGTAAGCTCGTCCAGGTAGACATGACCTGGAATGGGCAGAGGAGCGCGTCCGGAATGACCTATGTAGTGAGGGATGTGTACTTTGAACCCAGTCGTGGCCATCGCGCACAGGGACTAGTTCAGACAATGGCCGGCAAGTCGCGCTGTGGGCGACCAACTCTGGTGGAAACCCATCGAGATAACTTCACGGGTTCAGTGGAGCAACGTACGCTTTCTATTGCCGAGATGAGGCAAGCGATTGAGCAATGCCAGGTGAGATTTCCGTCGGTGCGCTTTATGACGATGGAAGAACTGGCGTCCGAATTGATGGCAAACTCTCCAAAATACATTGAACACCGGGTACTTTCGCGCGCGCTGGTTTTCCTCGAGCGACTTCACAGTAATCCCTTGCTGAGGAAGTATTCGCTCCTGACCGGACTGGCTTTACTGTCCTGGCTCAGTGCGCTGGTCTCAAGGAGCTTGGGATTTGGACGCAAAGCTGACCAACAGTAGTGTCGGGATGTTTCCCAGCCAACCTATGGGCTTGTCGTTTGCTTTGACGACCAAGCCGCTAACCCGCGGAGAAAAACATTCTATTGACCCATTCTTTCAGGCGGACGCACCGAACGCCGAGAGTTCACCCCCTGTGATTTATCGAATATTGCACGTCCTGGATCACTCGATTCCCTTGCACAGCGGTTACACCTTCAGGACCGCCGCCATTTTGCGCGAGCAAAGAAAGCTCGGATGGGAGACCTTCCACTTGACTGGGCCCAAGCAAGGCACCTCCGAATCTGATGAGGAAGAAGTGGATGATCTCCCATTTTTTAGAACAGCTTGGGATTCCAAGGGACTTGCGCGATGGGCGGGTTTCCGAGAATTGTCCCAGATGAGATCAATGGAGCGGCGGTTATGCGAAATCGTTGAGCGAGTCCGGCCGAACATCATACAAGCGCACTCGCCCGTGCTGAACGCCATTCCCGCATTGCGAGTCGGCCGCCGGCACAAGATACCGGTGGTCTACGAAATTCGGGCCTTTTGGGAAGATGCCGCGGTGGATCACGGGACGTCCCGAGAGGGCGACCTACGCTATCGCGCGGTTCGCGCTTTGGAGACCTACGCCATTCGAAGGGCTGATCACGTCACGACCATTTGCAACGGGTTGTCTCAGGAGATCGCCGGTCGCGGTGTCCCTAGGGATAAGATTACGATAATTCCAAACGCGGTCGACATCGAGAAATATCGATACTCGCCTCAGAATGATGAAGTCCGGCGTTCAGAACTTGGATGGGCGGATTGCATCGTGTTAGGTTTCATCGGATCGTTCTACGCCTATGAGGGCTTAGATTTGTTGCTGAAGGCTGCTGCTCGCCTTTTGCCGCGCCTTCCGAACTTGCGAGTATTGTTGGTAGGAGGGGGGCCGCACGAAGGCGTGCTTAAGGCGCAAGCGCGGTCCCTTGGAATCGAGCAGGCCGTGACGTTTACCGGCCGCGTACCCAACTCGGAGGTAAGCCGGTACTACGATTTGATAGATATTCTGGTCTATGCACGCCACTCGATGCGTCTGACTGACCTCGTTACACCGCTCAAACCTCTCGAAGCGATGGCGCAAGGAAAGCTGTTTATCGCCTCGGATGTCGGAGGCCATCGCGAACTCGTCCGGGATGGTGAGACGGGGTTTCTGTTTCGCGCCGGTGATGTGGAAGACCTCGCCGATAAGATTCGCAGCCTACTCGGCGACGAGCCGCGCCAGGCGCGACTTCGGGAGGCGGGGCGGCGGTTCGTAGAGTGTGAGCGCACTTGGCGGGACTCTGTTGCACGTTACGCATCCGTATTCGCCGGGATTACAGCGCAAGCCAAGATATGAGCTTATCCGGGTTTCGGGTAGGACTGGTCGGACCGATTCCCCCGCCTGGGGGGGGGATGGCGAACCAGACGCGGCAGTTGGCAGAACTGCTGCAAGGCGAAGGGGCTAGAGTGGTGGTTGTGCGAACCAACTCGCCCTATGTTCCGGCCTGGATCAGAAAAGTACGTGGCGTGCGAGCCAGCGTGCGCTTGCTTTCCTATACACGGGATTTGTGGCGTACCGCGGGTCGAGTGAGCCTTTTTCATGTGATGGCGAACTCCGGCTGGTCGTGGCACCTGTTCGCCGTGCCTGCGATCTGGATCGGACGCTTGCGAGGCATAGCGGTCGTGGTGAACTACCGAGGCGGCGAGGCATCGTCTTTCCTAGATCGCTCGGCGCGTCTAGTTCGCTGGGGGATGCGTCGTGCATCCAAATTGATCGTGCCTTCCGATTATCTGCGAGAGGTATTCTCTGTGCACGGAATGCGAGCTGAGGTGGTTCCCAACATCATCGACCTCGGACTATTCTTTCCTGGGGCTCGTCAAAGATCATCGGATCCGCATCTAGTGGTCACCCGTAATTTGGAGGCGATCTACGACAACGCGACGGCGATACGAGTTTTGTTGCTCGTCCGTAGGAAGTATCCCGAGGCGCGGCTGACGATCTGCGGCGAAGGACCGGAGTTAAAGATGCTTGAAGCGCAAGCCGATCAATTGGCGCTAGGCGATGCGGTTACTTTCGCGGGCCGCTTGGACCGGCAACAGATAGCCAACTTGTTGCGCGATGCGGATGTGTTGTTGAATCCGAGTCTGGTGGACAATATGCCCAACTCCCTCTTGGAAGCCTTAGCGAGCGGTGTGGCCGTCGTCAGCACTTCTGTGGGTGGAGTTCCCTATATGGTCAAGCACGAGGTCAGTGCGCTTCTCGTGCCACCAAGGGATCCCGATCGAATGGCCAAGGCAGTTCTTCGTCTGCTGGATGAAAGGGATTTGCGGGAGCGTATTACGAAGACGGGGCTTCGTAGTGTGGAAGCATTTACTTGGCGCTGTGTCCGAGATCGTCTGGAAACTGTATACCGGGAAGCGTTTATGGCTACTTGCGGTCATGTGACGGAAACTGGCGTTTCATGCGCTAGAGACCACGAATGACGATATCCACACTTTCTGTGCCGCCATTGCTGTCGAGGGCCGTGGTCTATCCGCTGCAGGAGCGACTTCTCCAACGCCCGACCATGGCTTATCTCGCCGATTTGGAGCGGACTCAATGGTTGTCTCGTAAGGAGATCGAGGCTTTGCAGGAGAAGAAGCTTGCGCAACTACTCCAACTCGCCTCCAGGCACTGCCCGTGGTATGCGAAGAGATTTGAGCAGGTAGGCTTGAAGCCGGAGCAGTGCGAGGCCCTGTCGTTTCGGACCCTTCAAGAAGTTCCTACGATGACGAAAGAGGATGTACGGGCCAACGCGGAGTACATGACCTGGAGGGGAGTGCCGGGCGGTGCGTACGCTTACAACACCGGAGGATCCAGCGGGGCACCTCTGAAGTTTCATTTCGGACGCTGGCGGCAAGCCTCCGATGCCGCCGGCCGAATTCGGGCTCGTCGTTGGTGGGGAGTTGACCTTGGCGACCGTGAGGTCTACCTCTGGGGCGCGCCGGTGGAGCTCGGAAAGACCGACCGGATAAAAACCATTCGAGATCGTTTACTGAACCAACTGGTGTTGAATGCCTTCGAGATGTCTAAGTCCAATATGGACGAGTATCTGGATGCCATCGAAGCCTACGATCCTTCCTGCATCTATGGCTATGCCAGCAGTATCGCCTTGTTGGCCGCGCACACAAGCTCGCAGGGAAGGACTCTACATTTGCGCTCGTTACGAGTGGTGTGCACGACAGGCGAGCCTTTGTACCCCCACCAAAAAG
>JBKKAO010000133.1:0-3128 GCA_046714645.1 Burkholderiales bacterium
GCTGACTTCGATGATAGGGTCGATCGTGAGCGGTGGCATTCAGGCCGGCGCCTCTGTGGCTGGGGGTGTTGCGACTACCGCGGTGGCAGCCGGATCCGGGATGGCGAAGTCTGAAACTGACAATGGGCCGATGGGCTATTTTATCGATTCCCTGTTCCGCGCGGACATGAACACAGCCGCTACTGCCCCCGCTGAAAGTGGCGCGAAGTCAGGAGGTACTCGGGATCAAGCCACTGCCGCGCCCGCGCAGGAAGTTGCCCGCATCTTCATGAATACCCTGAGAAAGGGATCCCTGCCCGCAGAGGACGTGCGCTATGCCGGGCATGTGGTCGCGCAGCGCACCGGTGTGACGCAACAGGACGCGGAGAAGCGAGTGACTGATGCGTATGCACGCGCACAGGCAATGCTGCGTGATACCGAAACCGCGGCGAAAGCGGCTGCCGACAAGGCGCGCAAGGCTTCCGCCTATGCGGCGCTGTGGCTCTTCATCTCGCTGCTTATCGGCGCATTCGTCGCCAGCTTGGCGGCCACTTACGGCGGACGGGGGCGGGACGTTTGACCGCGGATCCACTTACCTGATTTCGGAGGCAACGATGCGTTCATTACTTCTTTTCTTTCTGGGAATTCCCATCCCCATCATTATTCTGATTGCGTTGTTATTCTGATTGCGTTGTTCGTGCATTAGGCGCTCTCGCCTCTACCAACCCTGAAACGGAAACGCTGTCATGGAACCCGTAGTGAGGAAGCTGGCGAAGCATTCCCCCAAGGATCACGACGCCAACGCGTCGGTTCACGCTGACCACTCGCTTGAGCTCAGTCTATTTGCCGCCTATGAGAATTCGCGATTGAGCGCGGAGAAGGAGCGGATCGCCGCCCAAATCTGCATTGACTTGGCCGTGTACGCACAGGTCGAGGAAGAAATCTTCTACCCGATGATTATCAGAGCCTTACAAAACAACGCACTGGTGCCCAACGCGATGGTGGAGCACGCTACCTTGAAAGCACTTTTTGCACGGGTGAATGGCGCGGAGCCCAATGCCGAGATGTTCGACGCCTCGTTCGGTGATGGTTGGGTAGGTGCAGCACCACGTCAGGATTAAGCGTAGTAGATGAGACGCCTATGGGTGGTGGTACCCGATCTGCGGCCGGGCCGGTGCAACGGCGCTCGATCATCCGCTGGATCGGCGTCGTCGTTTTCGCCGTTGGAACAGCTCCACATGCGTCACCCGCCGTCTTCGCTTTGAATGTCACAAGCAACGTTGAGAACAGATCAATACACGTTACAGAGGGAATAATATGCCTGCCAAAAAATCACGTTCCAAAGCGTCGAAAGAAACCTTAGCGGGCTCACCGCGCCCTACGTCCGAGGCTGCGCGAAGTGGCGCGAAGACTTCGGCCCGCTCAACGATGAGCGGCCCGGCGCATAGCCCCGGCGCTGCTGACATTACAGACGCGGCAACCGGAAAAGTTGAAGGCACCGAGATGTTGGCCGCGTCGTTTCCCTATAACCTTGCCAAACGCTCGGAATTCGGCGAGGCAGCGATGAGACCCATGACGGGACAGGCTGTTGAACCGTCGCATCCCATTGTGGGCGCAAGCACCCTCACCGAAAGCAATGCTTCGGAAAAGGTGGGTAAAGGCAATCCGCAGATCAGTTTCAATCCAGGAAACGGCCCGCTCGACCGAGTGCGCGTCGACTCGTCCGGCCGCGTGCTTACTACCAATCAAGGCGTGCCTGTCGCCGACAATCAGAACTCACTCAAAGCCGGGCTACGCGGGCCCGCGCTGCTCGAGGATTTTATTCTCCGGGAGAAAATCACCCACTTCGATCATGAACGCATCCCGGAGCGCATCGTGCACGCGCGAGGATCGGGCGCGCACGGCTATTTCCAGTGTTATGAACCCCTGACAGAACTAACCCGCGCTTCGATCTTCGCTGAAGCGGGGAAACGCACGCCCGTATTCGTGCGCTTTTCCACCGTTGCAGGCGAGCGCGGGTCTACTGATACGGCGCGCGACGTGCGCGGCTTCGCTGTCAAGTTTTATACCGATGAAGGCATTTGGGACTTGGTCGGTAATAACATCCCGGTGTTTTTCATACAGGATGCGATGAAATTTCCGGACCTCGTTCATGCACTTAAACCAGAGCCCAATCACGCGATGCCGCAAGCGGCCTCCGCGCACGACACCTTCTGGGACTTCGTTTCGCTGATGCCCGAGTCTACTCACATGCTAATGTGGGTCATGTCGGACCGCGCTATCCCGCGGAGTTATCGCATGATGCAGGGGTTCGGCGTACACACCTTTCGCTTCGTCAATGCGCAGGGCAAGTCGCATTTCGTGAAGTTCCACTGGAGGCCGCTCGCCGGCACGCATTCATTGGCGTGGGACGAGGCGGTCAAGATTTCGGGCGCCGATCCCGATTTTCACCGCAGGGACCTATGGGAGGCCATCGAGGCCGGTATTTACCCTCAGTATGAGTTGGCAATACAGGCGTTTACCGAAGACCAAGCGGAGGCCTTTAGTTTCGATGTGCTCGATGCGACCAAGATCATTCCTGAGGAGCTCATTGCGCTCCAGCCAATAGGCAGACTCGTGCTGAATCGCAATCCCGACAACTTCTTTGCGGAGACCGAGCAAGTCGCCTTCTGCACCGCTCACATCGTCCCTGGCTTGGACTTCAGTAACGACCCATTGCTGGCCGGCCGCATCCACTCTTATGTGGACACCCAGCTGCTTCGACTGGGCGGACCCAATTTTCACGAGATTCCAATCAATGCCTCGGTCGCCCAAGTGCACAACAACCAGCGGGATGGCTTCCATCGCCAGGCGATCCCGCGTGGCCGGGTCGCGTATGAGCCGAATTCGCTCGGTGGCGGCTGTCCCTTTCAGGCGGGTGTGCAGGGTTTTATGTCGTTCCCGGGGCCGGCGGACGGCGACAAGGTCCGCGGCAAGCCGGAAAAATTCGCTGAGCACTACAACCAAGCAACCCTCTTCTGGGAAAGTCAGACAGACGTGGAAAAGGCCCACATCGTTCGCGCGTACAGATTCGAGCTCACCAAAGTGCAAACCGTCGCGATAAGAACGCGCATGGTGGCAGGGTTGCGCAACGTCGCCGAGGAACTGGC
>JBKKAO010000134.1:0-6047 GCA_046714645.1 Burkholderiales bacterium
CTCACGTTGAGATCGGCATGGTGGATACGCAGATCGCCCCAGGAAACACCCGAGGACACGGGATGCACCGAATCCCACCGCGTCACGGCCACCTGCCCCGCGCCCCCGCCGCTGCGAGTCCCCAACAGTAGCGCACCCGCCGGCGGCAGTGCTCCGGGTGCGAAGCGGTCGAAAACATAGACATCGAAGCGAGCCTCTTCCCGGTAAGCGGCGGGCTTGGCGGTGGTGAGGCGAACACCGGGCAGCGCACGCAGCGAATCCTCCAGGTAGGGATCCCCTTGCGTGACCAGCAGTACCGAGCGCTCGCCATGGCGAGCCACGATGCTAAAGGCGAGATTATCGGCGGCCAGCGCGTCGCCACCGGCTTTGAGTTCCGCCCGGTAGATGCCTGCTTCAGCCTTACTCAGGTCGATGGTTTCGTTGGCGCTTTCGCCCGGCGCAACCTCGATCCTGCGCGAGACTTCATACTTCGGACCGGTGAGGGTCACGACGGCCTGCGCGGGGCGCTCCGAGGCATTGAAGACTTGAATCAAGCCCTCGATGCGAGTCCCATCGCTCGGATGCGGCCGGGTTTCAAAGGCACTCAAGGCCAGATTGAAGGCGGGCTCGAAGGCGGAATGCACGCGGGCCCCGTCGACGGGCTGCACACCCGCACCATCGGAAAACAGATGGACTGGCACGTTGCCCTGCCTTCCCGGCATTTCCGGCATGCGCGCCATCCCGGCCGTTACAACGGCCAAGCCCTCGATTTGTTGCCAAGCCGCCTCGGGAGTGACGAATCCCCTCAAGGGCGCACGCCCCATCGTATCGAGCACCATCACTTCGCTGGCGCTGCCAAGGCGTGCCACTAAGCGGCGCGCATCGGACTGAGCATGCATCCAGCGCGTAGCGCCGTCGCGGGTGCGCGCGGCCATGGAGGGGGAGTTGTCCAAGATGAGTACCACTCGTTTCGAAGCAGCCCCAGCGCTGGGTATCTCCGGCCGCGACAAGGCCAACGCCATGGCGCCGCCGGTGACACAAGCCAGCAACAAGGACAGCCACCACCGCCAGCGGCTCACGAAGGGGCGATGCTGCCGAATCACCTTTCCCCAAACGGCCAAGGAGGAGATCGCAATCCTCCGCCGCTTCGGTTTCAGCATGTACGCAGCGCAGATCAATCCCAACACGACGAGCAGCAAAGTAAGACTAAGCAGGGGCGAGAGCGCGACGAACCGCATGATGGACGATTACTTCTCTTTCCGGTGCTGCGTGAGAAAGTAGTCCTTCACCACGGCGCGGTAAGCCAGAGGCGTTTGCTCTGTTTGGGTGGATTCGCTTCGAGTCGCACGCGGCGTAGCCTCGGCGCCTTGCGGTTCGACGCGAGACGCTTGCGAGCGCGTTGCGGAGAAAAACGCTTCAGGCGTCCCTTCGTCCTCGTCACCGGCGTCCGAGCGCGACTTGGAATGCGTTGGCACGCGCTTTAACTGCATGGCCAGGCGCTGGGTCTTTCGGCCCAACACGGGCGTGGACTCCGATGCGCCGCCCGGATCCCCCCGCGGCGCATCGCCTTCATCCCCCGCCCCGCCCCGGCTGGTGCCCACCCGCTGGCCCATGGCACCGGAGTTGGAATTATTGCGCCCGCTTTGTTCCTCCCCCGCCCCTTCGCCCGCCAAAGTGTTGCGCGGGCCGGTGCCGCCCAGGGAATTCAAGCGCATGTCGGTATTCCCGGAACGCTCCGCGTCGCGATATTGCGGGGATGGATTGGATGAACCGGCATCGGTGTTGCGGCCATTCTCCGCCGCGGCCATGCGCGTTCCCCTTTGCGCACTCCCCTCGGGTGCGGCGTCGTCGCTGCGCGTTTGCTCATCGCCTTGCTGCATGAGGTCTTTCAAGCGCGAAATGACGCTGCCCAGCCATTGCGAAGGGGATTCTCGCGGCAAGTTCTGCGCCGCGCGCCTAGTGGGCGTGCCGCTGGAGGCGCTCTGCGCTGCGCCTGCCGGGGGGGCGAGGCCATCGCCACTTAGCCGCGCGTCCACCGCCCCCTTGGAGTCCGTATCGGTATCGCCGGGACTATCGTTCTCTGCGGAACTGCGGCTTAGCGCCTTCGTGCTGCGAGGTATCGGGGGCTCTTGAGACCTACCCTGCCCCCCAGCAACGTTGTTAGAAGAA
This sequence comes from Burkholderiales bacterium, assembly GCA_046714645.1. Classification (GTDB taxonomy): domain Bacteria; phylum Pseudomonadota; class Gammaproteobacteria; order Burkholderiales; family SHXO01; genus SHXO01. Next base: position 2,149 of record JBKKAO010000134.1, read on the forward strand.
GCGGAGGCCGCCGGTTTGACGCTTGTGCCGAGTATCGCGAGCGCCTTGGAATCGCCGGCCCCGTTCTTGATCGAATAGGCCCATTGTGGCGACCACCAAGCAAACACTCCCATTAGAAGCGCGAGACCGAGGGATCCCCAAGCGCTCTTCGGTATCCGCAGAGGAAGGATTTGACGCGGGTCACGCTGCTTTGCCGTGCGCGAGGCGCGCTGCATGTGCAACTCCACCGCCGGTTGGCCAGCGGGCGCTTGCACGAACCAATAAGCGCTCTTCAACTCATCGCGCAGATTGGCCGCTTGGTCGGCGGCCGAAGCCGCTTGCGTCAAGCTGGTGGGTCGAGCCATGCGATATAGGCCATAGGCCACTATGCCCACGGCCGCTATCGCCAGTAAGCGCGACAAGGCCTGCATGACCTCGGTGTAGGGAATCATCGCACGCAATACTTGATAAAGCGCCGCGATGACGAGTAACCAGAAGGTTATCGTGGCACCGGCGCGCAGGCGCCGGATCAAGCGCAACCGGCCGGCGAATCGCGATAACCACAGAATCAGGAATTGACGCTCGGACATCGAATGTATGCGTTGCGGAGGGAGTGATGCCGAAGTGCGACTCGACTGACCTGCGCAATCGTATCATAGCGGCTGAAATCTCCCGAAAAGCGACCCGATGTATTCCCTGCGCAGTGTGCTGTACAGCTTGGCTTGTCTACTCCTTATGCTTCCTCTAACGGGCTGGTGCGCGGACAGACCCAACATCCTCTACATCATCGCCGACGATCTCGGCTGGAAGGATGTGGGCTTTCATGGCGGAACGATCCGCACGCCCCATCTGGACAAACTCGCTCAAGGCGGTGCCATGCTGAACGCCTTCTACGTCCAGCCCACCTCCAGCCAAACGCGCGCGGCCGCCATGACCGGGCGCTACCCCATGCGCTACGGCTTGCAAACCGGCACCCTCGTCGCGGCCAGTCCCTATTGCTTGTCCACGGAGGAACACACCCTCGCGCAGGCGCTGAAGGAGTCGGGCTACACCACGGCCTTCATCGGAAAGTGGCAACTAGGCCATGCCCAAGCGGAATGTTTGCCCAACAAACGCGGTTTCGATCATTTCTACGGGCCCCTCACCCAACCCACGGACTACTTCCTCAAGAAAACCACCAAGACCGACTGGCGGCTGAACGACAAACCCGCCAAGGTGGAAGGACTGGTCAGTGCGGTGCTCGGTAAATACACGGCAAGCTATATCGCGAAACAGGACACAAGCCGGCCTTGGTTTGTAATGCTGTCCTTCACGGCACCGGCCGCGCCCTATGGCGCCGGCAAGGAACTGCTCGATTCTTACGCCAGCATCCAAGACGAACCCCCGCGGCGCTATGCTGCGGCCGTCACGGCCATGGATCAGGCCATCGGCGAGGTCTTGAGCGGCCTCGAACAGCGCAATCGGAACACGCTGATCGTGTTCCACAGCGACAGCGGCGCGGCCACGGCCACCAAATACCCAAGCGGCGATAGCGATGTGGACGAACAAGCGGGCGACAACGACGTCTTCCGCGAAGGGCGCGGCAGCCTCTACGAGGGCGGATTGCGGGTACCCGCGCTGGCCTATTGGCCGGGCAAGATACCGCCGAAGCACATCATCGCCGATCCGGTCCATGTGACCGATATCCCCGCCACCTTACTAGCCTTGACCGGCACGCCAGCCCATCCCAAGAAGAAACTCGACGGCGTGGATCTATGGCCCGCGCTCTCCGGCGCCAGCCGCAGCCCGCGCAAGGAGATCCTGCTCAACGTGGAGGATTTTCATGGGGCACTGCGCGTGGGCGAATATAAGCTCATCGTCCACGCCGCCTTGCCCAGCAAAGTAGAACTGTTCCACATCGCCAACGATCCGGAAGAAGTGGAGAACATCGCCGAGCGCTATCCGGATCGAACCAAGGAACTGCTTGGCAAGCTCAACCAATACGCCTACGACATGCTGCCGGCGTTGAAATTGGAGGAGTGGGCCGCCGCCAAAGGAAACCAGGTGCCGGTCCTGTGGCGAGCTAATCCGGCGCGTAGATAACAGATGGCTGAGCAAGCCGCTGCTCGCCTGTTGTGCGCCGCCGCGACTGCGCTGATGCTCTGCGTGTTCTCCAGTCACGCGCAGCAGTCCTATGCGAGTAAGCCCATCCGATTGGTGAACGTGATGCTTCATTCAACAGGAGATCGCGCATTGGGAACGGCTGGTGAGAGAGGCGGGTATTGCGCCGGAGTGATTACGATGCCGACATCTATTTCGCGGTCATGACGTAGTTGAAGGATCCGGTGATCGCTAGTTCCATGGGAACGCCTTGCTCGATCACGCTTCCGGTCAAAGTCATCTGGCCATTCATTTGCACTTCGGAATTCAGATCGCTGGCCACCACCCTTAGTATTCTGCCCGTCGCTTCCAATCCGACCACCCACTGCGAGCCATCATCGTTCACCATGATTCCGGATAGGGTGATTTGCATCGAGATGTCCGCGCACTGATCCTTCCCACAGGGCACGACGCCCTCCAAAGACATGCTGGCTTTTCCATCGCTTACAGCGAAATCGCCCAACTTGAGAAAATTGCGAAGCGGCGGACCTACGATTTCCCAGCGATGGCCGATGGGAATTGCGTCTCTGGGCAACCCTTCATCCTGGACTCTTACATAGGACAGGAGTTCGTTGGTCTCCGCCTGGGACAGTACGCCGGAAGCAGACTTAAACTCCCAGGACAAGCCCTTGTTGCTGGCAACGACAGTCTTTCCTTGCAAGGGGTTGTTCTTGCTCTCGGTTTGCTTCTCCCCCGCCAGTTCCCGGGTTAGGTTGGTCGCTAGCTTATGGAAGGTCAAGCGCTCCTTGATGCTTCTCCCCGCCGCGATTTCCAGGATCTCCCGGTCCACGGATTGACGGTAGGTAATATCCGCCTTTCCGTAGATCTGCTGTCCCGCCACACTGACAGCAAGCAAACCATTGAGCAATTCGAACTGGCCTTCCTCCCGAGTCTTGCGGCCGGCTTTCAGCGCCCTGGGCTGGAGTGAGATGCGTTGTCCAGCGGCTGGGCTCGTGGCAGCGGGCTCCTCAATCTTGTCCGCATCACGCGCGTCAAAGGTGGCGGAGCCCACTTCCAGGCCCCAGCCTTTGAGTACCAAGGCCACAAAAACCGAAGGCGTCGCGACACCAAAACCTTGCTTGACCCCTGTGACCAACCCCACCACTTGACCGTCCTTGAGCAAGGGGCCGCCAGAATTTCCCTCCTCGATGCGCCCCTCGACTTTGATGTCCCGGCCTTGCATGCCGACGACGTTGGCACGAATCACCGCCCACTCGCCTTGTCCTTGGCCAAAGCCGATGGCGAATACTTCCTGTCCTCCGGTGACAGCCGATTGCGCGCTTAAGCTCAACGCACGCACATCGCTAGGAAAGTTTTCCTTGCCGCGGACCAGTAGCAACGCCAAGCCGCGCGGATCACCGCCTTCCAAATTGAGTACTTGAGCCTTCACCGGCTTGTTGCGGCGGGCGAGAAATTGCAGTTGCGGAGTCTTGTCACCTTCGACCACGTGAGAGGCCGTGACGATATAGACCTCCTCGGCCTCCACCTTGACCACGAAACCTGTGCCGGTTCGCCGTTCACCATCGAGTTGAGAAGTGATCTTCACCACACTGGCTTTACTTCGTTCCAGATCCTGCGCCAGCACGAGCGGCCCAACGCACAGCAACCAGAAAGCAAGCATCCATCTAGAACTCATTCGAAGTATTCGCACCGCAGGAATCCTATGTAGGTAGCAGCGTAAGTTCATGACCGAGCCATCCTCTCTTGTTCCAAGGGATACTAAGCGCGGATTTCCCTAAAGGCCGTGAAAGCACTCCATGTGGCGGAAATCACACCGAGTA
>JBKKAO010000135.1:0-2544 GCA_046714645.1 Burkholderiales bacterium
CAGGCCTATGAGTGAAAATGGCAGGTGACGGGCGAATATTCCTTAGCACTCACCAAGCGGTCCTGGCCTTGGCTGAGGAAGAAGCCAAATAGCTTATTGTGGTCCATGGCGTCGTCCTCTGAGAGAATATCCGCACTCTTTCCATGGCGGCATTGCGTGACTGGATACTCAAATACCCCCTACTGGTTCTTGCGAGCGGCGCTGTTGTGGGTGCTCGCCATCCCGCCTGTTTTCTCCCAAGAGGAAGAGGGTATCGAAACCGATGTCATCACGGAGGAAGACCGTGCCTGGTTACGCACCCATCCGGTCATCCGGGTCGGGGCCGAGATCAACTACGCGCCCTATGAGTTTCAAGACAGCCGTGGCCGCTTCACCGGCGTGGTGGCGGACTATCTCGATCTCATTCAAGAACGCCTGGGTGTGCGCTTTGAGGTCGAGCAGCTGCCTGATTTCAGCGCCGTCGAGGAAAAGCTAAAAAGACGCGAATTGGATGTCGTGCTGGCGCTGACTCCCACGAAGGAGCGCGAGGATTTTCTTAGTTTCACCAAGCCTTATCTACAGTACGTCAACGTCATCGTCACCCGCGATAACTTTGGTTTTGTCACGGGACTGGGAGATTTCCAGGATGAACGCATCGCGGTCGTGGCCGGGCACTCGGCGCAACAACTGGTCTCGCGCGCCTATCCCGACGTCCAAGTCACCGCCTACTCCGATATTCTGGATGCCTTGATGGCGGTTTCCACCGGCATGGAAGCCGGTCTCGTGGACGACATCTTTCCTATCGTCTACAACATTCGCCACCGCCAGATCGGCAATCTCAAGCTCGCCACGCCGCTAGAGAAAGCTTTGCAGGCCAAAGGCTTCTCCATCGCCGTGCGCAAGGACTGGCCTGAATTGGTCAGTGTCTTGGATAGGTTGTTGCAAACCATCGGCCAAGAAGAACAAAGAGAGATCTCGCAAAAATGGCTCTCGCTGCGCTACGAAAGCAAGGTGGACTACCGCGCCATCTGGACCGCAGTCGCGGTGTTCTCGACGCTTCTTCTGGCGGCGGTGCTATGGATCCGGCAGCTCAACAAGCAACGCCGGGCGCTGGAAGCCGCGCGCACCGAGGCGGAAGCCGCCAATCGCGCCAAGGATGAATTTCTCGCCAGCATGAGCCACGAATTGCGCACACCTTTGCACGCCATCCTAGGTTATGCCGATCTTCTGCGCGAAGAGCGTGTAGCGGGTAACGCCCGTAAGGATGCGATCGGCACGATCTTAGGCAGCGGCCAGCATTTGCTCGCCCTAATCAACGATTTGCTCGACCTCTCCCGCATTCGGGCGGGGCACCTGGAACTCAAGCCGGTGACGGTACGGATGCGTCCCTTGTTGGAGGAGATCGCCGCGATGATGCGAGTGGAGGCGCAGAACAAGGGGCTCGATTTCGTCCTTCAACTGACCCCGGATTTACCCGCGGCGGTCGAAGCCGATGACCGCCGCTTGCGGCAGATCCTGCTCAATCTCCTCGGCAACGCCATCAAATTTACCGATGAAGGCATCGTGGCTCTGAAGGTCGAAAGTAAGCCCGTCTCCGATCATCGCGCCGAGTTGCGCATGGTGGTGGAGGATACCGGCGTGGGCATCGACCCTGCCGACAAGACTCGTATCTTCGCGCCCTTCGAGCAAGGAGGGTCGGGGAGGAAACGCGAGTCGGGCGTCGGGCTCGGCCTGGCCATCAGCCATGCCCTGGTGCATCAAATGCACGGCAGCATCGACGTGAGTAGTAGGCCTGGGCGCGGCAGCCGTTTCGATCTCACTCTAGTCCTCCCGGTGGTGGATGGCCCGCACAGCGAACCTAGGGCGCACAGAGAAATCGCCGGTTACGAAGGCCCGCGCCGGCGCATCCTGGTGGCGGACGACCAAGAGGAGAATAGAAATCTGATTGCGCAGATGCTGGGTCCCATCGGCTTCGAAGTGGCGCTAGCCAGCAACGGCGAAGAGGCCATCCAGGTCACGCAAGCCTCGCGTCCGGACCTGGTGTTAATGGACCTACGCATGCCGGAGCGTAGCGGGTTCGAAGCCGCCACCGCCATTCGTGGTTTGCCCGCCGTGGCCGCAATACCTATAGTCGCCGCATCGGCCAGCACCGCGGATCTCTCCCGGGCGCAAGACGAAAAATCCTTGTTCGCCCGTTGTCTGCGCAAGCCCTTTCAGTCGCGCGAACTGCTCGGTGTCATTGGACAAACGCTAGACCTGCGTTGGCGCTACGCCGATGAGATCAAGTCTTCACAAGCACCGAGCACAGATCTGCTGCCGCCCTCCAAGGACGCCTTACAAGAATTGATGGAATGGGTGCGCTTGGCAAAGTGGATCAAAGTGGAGCAGATGGCAACATCTCTCTCGCGAGCCGACGCCCGTTACGCCCCCTTTTCGAGCCAAGTTCTAGCCTTGGCCGGCGACTTTGACGAAGATGGGCTCATGGCCTTTCTCCTACAGTGTATGGAATCCGCACGCGATGCCGGTCAGACTGCCCACTCCTAATATCGCCAACGAACTTCAAGG
>JBKKAO010000136.1:0-6045 GCA_046714645.1 Burkholderiales bacterium
CCCCGAAGTTTGCCCCCGCGCCAAGAGCGCGGGGAATACGAGTTATAAGTAAAACCAGGAGCCCCTGTGCGAGGATCGATTGCTGCGGTGATTTTCATGTGCGTGAGTGCCTTAGGCTTCGCGGAGGAATCTCGTTCTCCCGAGTTCGATGGCTATTGCGCCTATAGCCTGGCCAATGGCGCAGAGAACGAGACCGGATGCGAAGTGGTTTGGATCTCCCCGGAAGACAAACTCTACTGCTTCATGAATGAAACGGCGAAGAACGAATTCGTCAAAGATGCCCAGCGAAACGTTCGTAAAGCGAAGGCCTTTTGGGACGATCCTTCTTTCTGGGAAAAGCTCAAGAAGGAAGAGGAGTCCTAGCCGGGCGTCGCTGGTTTAGGACGGGTTCTCCCAGGCCGCGAAAGTTTAGAGGCGGGCAGAACGCGATTTCTTCCATGCCACTCAAGGCCGCGCGCGGCGAGCGGGACGATCGTCCGCGGATTTGACGGATGGCTGCGGCAACGGCAACGCCGTTTGAAACAAAACCACGTTCCGCGCCGAAAAGAGTACGATCCGCCCCTGAAAAATCTCTCCAAACCGCCGTTCACTTACAACGCCGAACCTCCCATGACCGATCTGTCTCAGCCGTCCAAGTTCAACGAACTCGTTTTCTCCGGCTTCTGGCGCGTGTTGCCAAAGGATATCGACCCCACCGAAACCAAGGAGTGGCTCGACGCTTTCACCGCGGTCCTCGAAGAAGTGGGACCGGAGCGCGCGACCTACCTGCTGCGCAAGCTGCTGGACCACGCACGCGCGAAGCGCGTTCCGCTGCCACCGGTGTTGAACACGCCTTATTGCAACACCATTTCCCTGGCTGAACAGCCGCAGTTTCCCGGCAATCTAGAAGTCGAAGCACGCTTGAGCGCGCTGGTGCGCTGGAACGCCCTTGCCATGGTGGTACGGGCCAATCGCGACAACCCCGACCTGGGCGGCCATATCGCCACTTACTCCTCCGCCGCGGATCTGTTCGAGGTGGGCTACAACCACTTCTTCCGTGCAGGGCAAGATGGAGATGTCGTCTACTTCCAACCCCACTCGGCTACGGGCGTCTATGCCCGCGCCTACTTGGAAGGCCGCTTAACTGAAGAGCATTTGGCGAACTACCGCCGTGAAACCGGAGGCAAGGGCTTGTCGTCCTACTGCCACCCCTGGTTGATGCCCAGCTTCTGGCAATTCCCCACGGGATCCATGGGCCTCGGGCCTCTGAAGGCCATCTATCAAGCCCGCTTCATGCGCTATCTGGAAGACCGCGGGCTCTTGCAGACCGCGGGACGCAAGGTGTGGTGCTTCCCCGGAGACGGTGAGATGGACGAGCCCGAATCCATGGCCGGTCTTGCCTTGGCCGGACGCGAGAGCCTGGACAACCTGGTGTTCGTGGTGAATTGCAATCTCCAGCGTTTGGATGGTCCGGTGCGTGGCAACGGGTCCATCATTCAAGAACTGGAAGGCTTGTTCGCGGGAGCCGGATGGCATGTGATCAAGGTGTTGTGGGGTTCCGATTGGGATTCTTTGTTCCTACGAGATACCGAAGGCATGATTCTCAAGCGTCTTCACGAGACGGTGGATGGCGAGTTTCAGAAATACGCGGCGACCGATGGCCAGTTCAATCGCGAACACTTCTTCAACAAGTATCCGGAGCTGCAGGCACTGGTCGCCCATCTGTCTAACGACGACATCGATCGCTTGAAGCGCGGCGGCCACGATCCGGTCAAGATCTACGCGGCCTACCACGCGGCGGTGTCCCAGCGCGGCCGGCCCACCGTAATCCTCGCCCAAACGAAGAAGGGCTACGGCATGGGCCAATGGGGGGAGGGCAAGATGACCACGCACCAGCAGAAGAAGATGGATGACGAAGCGCTGCGCGCCTTCCGCGATCGTTTCGCCCTATCCATCTCCGATGAGGACGTGAGCGCGCTGCGCTTCTTCAAGCCCGGCGAGGACAGCCCGGAGATGAAGTACATGCACGCCCGCCGCCAGGCGCTCGGCGGTTACATTCCCGCGCGCAAGGCGAAATCCGAGAGCCTGAGCGTGCCGGCGCTGTCCGTCTTTTCCAAGCTGTTGGAGGGCACCGGCGAGCGCGAGCAGTCCACCACCATGGTCTTCGTGCAAATGCTCGCCCAGCTTCTGCGCGACAAGAGTTTCGGCAAGCACATCGTTCCCATCGTGGCCGACGAAGCGCGCACCTTCGGCATGCAGTCCCTGTTCAGACAGGTGGCCATCTACTCGCCCATCGGCCAGCTCTACGAACCGGAAGATCGCGATGAGCTGCTCTACTACAAAGAGACCAAGGACGGCCAAATCCTGGAAGAAGGTATCAGCGAAGCCGGCGCCATCTCCTCTTGGATCGCCGCAGCCACGAGCTATAGCGCCCACGGCGTGCCCATGCTGCCCTTCTACATCTTCTACTCGTGTTTCGGGTTTCAGCGCATCGGTGATCTGATCTGGGCAGCCGCGGATTCGCGCGCCCGCGGATTTCTGCTCGGCGCCACTGCGGGACGCACCACGCTCTCCGGCGAGGGCCTGCAGCACGAGGACGGATCGAGTCATCTGCTCTTCTCCACCGTGCCCAACTGCGTGGCCTACGACCCCTGCTTCGGCTACGAGGTCACCACCATCGTGCAAGACGGCATGCGTCGCATGATGGAAGCGCAGGAAGACATCTTCTATTACATCACCGTGATGAACGAGAACTACGCTCATCCGGTCATGCCCAAGGGGCTGGAAGATGGCATTCTGAAGGGGATGTATAGGCTGAGGGAGGCGGGAGGCAGCGGAAGGGAGGCGGGAGGAGGGAGGAGGGAGGAGGCGGTGCAACTGTTAGGCAGCGGAACGATCTTGCGTGAAGTCTTGGCGGCGGCGGAGTTGTTGGAGAAAGACTGGAAGATCTCGGCAGATGTGTGGAGTGTTACGAGCTTCACGGAGCTACGCCGTGACGGCCTCGCCGCCGAGCGCTGGAACCGCCTGCATCCCGGTCAGAAACCGCGCAAGACTTGGGTCGAAGAATGTCTCGACAAAACCTCCGGTCCCATCATCGCTTCCACCGATTACATGCGCACGGTGCCCGATCTCATTCGCACGTGGATGCCGCGAAAATACATCACGCTCGGCACCGACGGTTTCGGCCGCAGCGATTCACGCGCCGCGCTGCGTAGTTTCTTCGAGGTGGATCGCTACCACGTCACGGTCGCCGCGCTCAACGCGCTGGCGGATGAAGGCAGCGTAGATCGCAAACTTGTGAAGAAGGCCATCGAGAAATACGCCGTTCGCACCGACACCCCCAATCCCTGGGATGTCTGATCGCCTTGAGTCTCGGCCCGCTTGCCATGATGCTTGCGGCTCGCAGTCATCCATCGAAAAAGGAGGAGAGATGAAAATCATCGCGGTAACCCTTGGCGTTCTAGCCACGACGTTTTTGGCGGAAAGCGCCTTCTCGCAGGTCAAGCCGGAGGATGCCATCAAGTACCGGAAGTCGGTGTACGCTGTGATGGGCTGGAACTTTGGCCCCTTGGCGGCCATGGCGAAGGGCGACAAGCCCTATGACAAGGATGAAGCCATTCGCCGGTCGGCCAACATCGCCTTCGTGAGCAGGTTGCCGTTGGAGGGTTTTATTCCAGGTTCTGACCTTGGAGAAACCAAAGCCAAGCCGGAAATCTGGAACAAGATGGACGACTTCAAGGCCAAGCTGGAGAAGATGCAAGGCGAAACCGCCAAGCTGGCAGATGTGGCGAAGTTGGGCGACTTCAACGCACTCAAGGCACAGATTGGAGAGACCGGCAAGGCTTGCAAGGCTTGTCACGACAACTATCGGAACAAGTAATTCACCTCAAGCCAAGTTTTTTCACCAAGGCATCGAAGCGAGGATCGGAGCGAATCGGGGCAAAGTAATTGCCGCCATTGATGTAAATCAGGCGCTGAAAGTTGCGTGCGTCGAAGGACCGATTCAGCATCTCGAAGGCAGCATCGTTGTCTTGCAGACCGGCATACACCATGGCCAACGCCAGCGGTTCGATCTCTTGTTTCTTGGCTGGGGTACTCAGTTTTGCGAGCACCTTTCGCGCCTCGTTCTCTTGTCCAGCACGGCTGGAGACGTATCCCAGCGTTCCGAGGGAAAGGCTCGCCGCGGAAGTAAGCTGAACTTGCTTGAGGGCTGCGGCGATAGCTTCTTCGTGGCGCCCGAGCGCACTGAATGAATACGCCAGCCCGTCATAGGCGAAGCTCAGATTCGGTTCACGCTTGACCGAATTCTCAAAAGACTCGATCGCCTCCGCATACTTTCCCGCGCACCAGTAGATCCATCCGGCGTCGTGCTGAAACAGTGGTGAAAGAGGATCGAGGGCCATCGCGCGCTTAATCTGCGTAATCGCTTCCTCGTGGCGTCCTCTCGGGCATAGATTGCTGATGCTGTACCAGTCATGAGCGATGGCGGAGTTGGGATTGAGTGCAAGAGCCCGCTTGAATGCTTGCTCCTGGCCGGCCCAGTCCAAGTCCAAATAGACCTTGACGGCGCCCAGGGTGATATAGGCTTCAACAACCGAATCATCCAATGCCAAGGCTTTTGACGCGGCAGCCTTGGCTTCCACAAATGTGGCCACTTGCGGACGCAGGCCATAGACCCCAATGAGTTCGAGCGAGTTGGCGAGACCGGCAAAGGGGCGTGCATACTTGGGATCCTTCTCGGTTGCGCGAACGAAATACTCGATGCTTTTCTCGAATCCCTCCGGCGTCGCGGCATTCTGATGGTACAGCCCTTGAAGGTATAGCTCGTAGGCTTCCAAGCTCTGCGTGCCGCGTTTTTCGATCTGCTGCTTCTCGCCAGGCATGAGCTGTAGCCGTAAAGCATCGGCCACGTGCCGTGCCACATCGCTCTGAATGGCGAATATGTCCTTGGTTTCTCGGTCGTAGTCTTCCGACCAAAGATGGGTTTGGGACTGCACGTTGATCAACTGCGCAGTGATACGCAATTTGTCCCCGGCCCTTCGGACGCTTCCCTCCAAGACCGTGTTCACGTTGAGATCCCGCCCCACATCGGCGATGCTCACTTGCTTGCCTTTGTACTGCATTATGGAGGTACGAGCGATCACATCGATTCCCTTGATGCGTGAGAGCCGGGAGATGAGTTCCTCGGTCATGCCGTCGACGAAATATTCGTTCTCCTGATCGGCGCTCAAGTTGGCGAAGGGCAAAACCGCAAGCCGCGGCGGCCCAGCGGGGAGAGAAGGCGCGGAGCGGTTCTGAAAAAGATAGAGGGCGGATGTGCTCACTACCAACAGCAAGACAGCGCCTGCCAGCATCCAGCGAACGAACAATCTGCTCGCTTGCGGCGGTGTTGGATTCGCTGCTTTTCCAGCGGCCTCCTGCCACGGCAACCTGAGCCGGTAGATCTGCATTGGTGAAGCGATGTTCTTGAGGGTTTTCGGACCCAGATTCTCCAGCGGCGCGTCGATCTTGTTCTGAACCTGGCGCGCGACATCTTCTGAAAGGAGAATCTCGCCCGGCTGCGCCAAAGGCTGAATACGGGCGGCGATGTTGACGCCATCACCCACGACACGCTCGCCCTCGACGACCACATCGCCCAAGTGCAGGCCGATGCGGACGTGAATTTGCCGCTCGTTGCTCGCCGTGGCGTTGCGTTCCACGAGCGCCTTCTGAATCGCGATCGCGCACGTGGTGGCATCAACCGCGCTAGAGAACTCGACAAAAAAACCGTCTCCCACCGCGTCCATTTCGCGGCCGCCGTGTTGAGCAAAGATTCCCCGCAGCAGCTTGCGATGTTCCTCCAGCAGCGCGATGGCGAGCATCTCGTTGCGCTGGGCCAGCACGCTATAGCCCACCATGTCGCTAAACATGATAGAGGCGAGGCGGCGTTGTACTCCGCTCATGGTCTCAACCGATGGGTGATCATCAGCGAACCAAGAGGTATACGGTTACCGCGCAGGCGGCCCAGAGAAAGGCAGCGCGCACCAGCAGTCCGGCTCCGTGTTCGCTGCGGGCTGAGTCACCGGC
>JBKKAO010000137.1:0-5657 GCA_046714645.1 Burkholderiales bacterium
GGCCACAACACGCTGTGGTTGCCGGGTACGGATCACGCAGGCATCGCAACGCAGATTGTCGTTGAGCGCCAATTGGAAGATCAAGGTACCTCCCGCCGCGATCTAGGGCGCGAAAAGTTCAACGAGAAAGTTTGGCAGTGGAAGGAGCAATCGGGCTCCACCATCACCGGCCAGATGCGGCGGCTGGGAGACTCTTGCGATTGGCATCGGGAGTACTTCACCATGGATGCCAAGCTCTCGCCAGTGGTGATCGAGACCTTCGTGCGCTTGTACGAACAAGGCTTGATCTATCGCGGTAAACGGCTGGTCAACTGGGATCCGAAGCTCGGCACGGCAGTGTCCGATCTCGAAGTGGAGAGCGAAGAAGAGGATGGCAAAATCTGGCACATTCGCTATCCGCGCGTGGACGGCACGGGTTTCGTGGTGGTGGCCACCACGCGCCCGGAAACCATGCTGGGCGATACCGCCGTGGCGGTGAATCCGGAGGATGCGCGTTACGCGGAGCTAGTGGGCAAGGAACTGGAGCTACCTCTATGCAACCGGCGCATCCCGGTGATCGCCGATAGCTATGTGGACAAAGAATTCGGCACCGGTTGCGTGAAGATCACGCCCGCTCACGACTTCAATGACTTCCAAGTCGGACAGCGCCACCAATTGCCGATTATCAATGTGCTGACCTTACAAGCCAGCATCAACGACAACGCGCCCACGCCCTATCGCGGCATGGATCGCTTTGAAGCGCGCAAGCGTGTGGTGGCGGATCTCGAAGCCCTCGGACTGATCGAAGCGGTGAAATCCCACAAGATGATGGTGCCGCGGTGCGCGCGCACCAACGAGGTGGTCGAACCCATGCTCACGGACCAGTGGTTCGTCGCCATGTCCAAACCAGCGCCCGAAGGCACGCACTTCCCGGGCAAGTCCCTCGCCCAGGTGGCGCTGCAAGTGGTCGAGCGGGGCGAGGTCAAGTTCTTTCCGGACAACTGGGTAAATGTATACAACCAGTGGCTGAACAATATCCAGGATTGGTGTATCTCTCGCCAACTCTGGTGGGGCCATCAAATCCCGGCGTGGTACGACGATGCCGGCAACGTCTACGTCGGTCGCAACGAAGAGGAAGTTCGCGCGAAAAACGCCTCACGCCTCGCGCCTAACGCCTCGCTTAACCGCGATCCCGACGTCCTCGACACCTGGTTCTCTTCCGCGCTCGTGTGTCATTCGACCTTGGGATGGCCGGACCCGAAGGCCGACGACAAGGCCGCATATGATTTGTACCTACCCTCCTCCGTGCTGGTGACGGGATTCGATATTATCTTCTTCTGGGTGGCGCGCATGATCATGATGACCACCCATTTCACCGCGCGCGTGCCCTTCAAGCATGTCTACATCCACGGCCTAATCCGCGACGCCGAAGGCAAGAAGATGTCCAAGTCGGAAGGCAACACGCTGGATCCCGTGGACATCATCGACGGCATCGCGTTGGAGCCCTTGTTGAAGAAGCGCACTACCGGGCTGCGCAAACTGGAAGACGCGCCGCGTATCGAGAAGAAAACCCGCAAGGAGTTTCCCGAAGGCATCGCCGCCTACGGCGCGGATGCGTTACGCTTCACCATGGCAGCCTATGCCACGCTAGGCCGAAACATCAACTTCGACTTAAAGCGCTGTGAAGGTTATCGAAACTTCTGCAACAAGCTTTGGAATGCCACTCGCTACGTGCTGATGAATACTGAAGGCAAGGATTGCGGACTGGATGAAGCGGGATCGCTGGAATTTTCCGTAGCCGACAAGTGGATCGTGAGCCTGCTGCAACAGGCGGAAGCCGAGGTGGAAAGGGGCTTCGTGGAATACCGCCTCGACAATGTTGCGAATGCCATCTACCGCTTCGCTTGGGATGAGTACTGCGATTGGTATCTGGAACTCTCCAAGGTGCAGATTAACGAAGGCTCGGCGGCAATGCGGCGCGCGACCAGACGAACGCTGCTGCGCGTGTTAGAGGCGATTCTGCGCCTAGCGCACCCGGTCATTCCGTTCATCACAGAGGAGCTGTGGCAGAAAGTCGCTCCCCTGGCCGGAATGCAAGGCGACAGTGTGTCGTGCGCGCCCTATCCCAAATCAGATCCTCGCCACATCGACCACGACGCGGAAGTTCAGATCGCCCAGGTAAAAGACATGATTAATGCCTGCCGCACCTTGCGTGGCGAGATGAATATCTCTCCCGCGCAGCGCGTGCCGTTGGTGATCGCCGGCGATGCCCAGGCTCTTGGCGTCTTCATTCCCTACGTGAAGTTTCTCGCCAAGTTGAGCGAGGTCACTTGCGTGGGCACTGACCTGCCCGCTGGTGATGCGCCCGTGCTGGTGGTGGGAGATTTCCGGCTCATGTTGAAGATTGAGATTGACCGCGCGGCTGAACGCGAGCGTTTGACCAAGGAAATCGCACAACTTCAAACAGATATCTCCAGGACGGAAGCTAAGCTCTCAAATGCAGGCTTCGTCCAGCGCGCTCCGGCCGCGGTCGTGGAGCAGGAGCGGTCGCGCTTGGTACTTTTGCGCGCCACTTCGCAGAAGGTGCAGGAAAATCTGGACCGATTAGGCTCGTTCTAGGTTTTTTGCATCGCCTCTCTGCCCACCCGTGAGCAGGATCGCGCGAGTCAGTGGTATGTGACTTGCGCAGTACTCCTCTATAGAGCCACTTCAAATTGTTTTTCAGTTCGCGAGGCATCGGTCCTCGCGGATGCACGCGTGGCAGCACAGGTGGAGGTCAAAACTTGAAGTTCGCCGTTTCCAGAAAATTCCTGATGGGCCTTGTCACCGCCGCCGCAATTCTGGTGGGCAATTCGCTGATTTCCTACCGGGCAATGGATTCCTTGGTTTTGACGTCGGGCGCCGTCGAGAAGGATCTGCAAACGATTGAGTGTCTAACGCTTATCCGCGCCAACCTCGAAGAGTTGGAAAGCGAGCACAGAAGCTACATTCTTAGCGGGGATGTCGCGCATCTAAGCAAGGGTCAGGACGTGCTCAGCGCAACGAGACTCATGCTTGGCGATCTGAGTAGACTGACCGGCGATGCCGCGAGAACACAGGCTATCCAGAGGTTAGATGAACTAATTGTGACGGAGAGTGGCCGTTACAAGAAGATCGCCTTGATTCATAGAACCCGCGGAGAATCCGCGGCATTGAATGAAGTCCGGGCCAGTACAAAAGCCCGCTTGCTGGACCGCATGTACTTGCAGGTCGCTGAACTGGCGAAAACCGAGGAAACCGCCTTGCTCCTAAGAACCGCCCAGGTCAGGAAAAGCTCTGGCGTGAGCAAGACAACGAACTACGTCGCGAGCGGCTTCAACATGGGTCTGCTGTGCTTCGTGTTTTATCTAGTCTACCGGGAAGTGAGGGAGCGCAAGCAGGCCGAAGACGCCCTGCGATTTACCGCTACCCACGACCCTCTAACCGGCCTCGCTAATCGCATACTTTTCGCCGAGCGATTTGAGGCCGCGATGTGCCAGGCCAAGGTTTCGCAACAACCCTTGGCGATATTGTTCATAGATCTCGATCGTTTCAAAAACATCAACGACACGCTGGGCCACGAAGCGGGAGATCGCCTGCTGAAGGAGGTGGGATTGCGTCTTGCAGCCTGCACGAGCGCGATTGGTATGGTGGCGCGGCAAGGCGGCGATGAATTTGTCGTCTTGATCGGTAACTTGGTGCATCTGAATCCCGTCAACGAAATATGCGATGGTATTCTCGCTGAAGTCACGAAACCCATGACATTGGAGGGCGGCGAGTTCTACGTAACAGCCAGCATTGGTATCAGTGTGTACCCCGCGGATGGCGATGATTCCGAGACCTTGCTGAAGCACGCCGACATCGCTATGTACCGTGCCAAGGAGCGCGGCAAGAACACTTACCAGTTCTATACGCAGAGCATCAACGACCATTCCTTTGAACGGCTTGAGTTGGAGTCAGCGTTACGTTACGCGCTACGCCGAAACGAGCTTTCCATGCACTACCAACCCAAAGTTGACCCTCGCACCCGCCAGGTTGTGGGACTGGAGGCGTTACTTCGTTGGCAGCACCCGGAGCTTGGCGCGATTCCCCCGGACAAATTTATCCCCTTGGCGGAGGAAACGGGTGTAATCGTTGAAATCGGAGCATGGGCGATTCGGACTGTTTGCGCCCACCGGCAAGCGTGGAAAGAGATGGGGCTGCCTCACCTCCGCGTCGCTGTGAACCTGTCCGCCCGCCAGTTTGTGCAAAGTTCTCTTCTAGACGACGTGCGGCAAGCGCTCAAGCAAGCGCGTCTTGACGCAGGCTGGCTTGAGTTGGAGATCACCGAGAGCACGGTCATGCATGACCCCGATCAAGCCCTGAAGCTGTTGTGCGAGTTCAAGAAGATGGGGGTTTACCTCACCATGGATGACTTTGGTACGGGCTATTCCTCGCTCGCCTACCTGAAGCGATTCCCCTTGGATTGCGTGAAAATCGACCGTTCCTTCATTCGTGGTGTGCCGGGCGATGCGAGCGACTGCGCGATCACCCGAACCATTATTAACATGGCGCACAGTCTGCAGCTCAAGGTCGTGGCTGAAGGCGTGGAGAATTTCGCTCAAGCCGATTTCTTGATTCAACAGAACTGCGACGAAGTTCAGGGCTATTACTACAGTAGACCGCTACCGGAAGACGATCTCGTGGATTATCTGCTTGGAATGGGTGACCGGGGCTACCAAGAAGCCCTAGGAGGGGGCGGCAGAAGGCCGGCACTTCGCGCGGTTTGATCCGGCATATGGGGCGCGCAGTCCTACGCGTAAGCTCTGGTCATGGGCTTGACGCCGGACGGTTCCTCAGCGTTCAACTGGTCCACTATTTCGCGCATCACTACGTCTGCTTGCGCGTTCCCCGGCTGGCAGGTGCCCGCCGCCTCATGCCCGACCCCGCCGTACTTCATCATCAGGGCGCCAATGTCGCTGGTACTCGTCCTATTGAGAATGGACTTGCCGGTCCCGAGCACCGTGTTTTGATTCTTCAATCCCCAGACTAGGTGAATGGAGACATTGGTCAGAGGGAACAGGGCGTAGATCAGAAAGCGATTACAGGCGTAAATGGGATCTTCTTCACGCAAATCCAACACCACAACGTTCTGATACACGGACGAGCAGCGCAGGATTTGATCCCGTGCCTTGGCCTCGTGCTCGAAGTAGAGTCCCACGCACTCCTGGATGTGCGGCAGCGCAAGAATCTCATCTATGGTGTGATCCGCGCAGTAGGCGATGAGATCCATCATCAGCTGGTAGTTGGACACCCGGAAGTCGCGAAACCGGCTCAAGCCCGTGCGCGCATCCATTAAATAGTTGAATAGCACCCAGCCGGTGGGCTTGAGGATTTCCTCGCGCGAGAACTGCGCGGAATCGGCTTTATCCACGGCCATCATCATGTCCGCGCTGATCTGAGGGAACTTGGCTCGACCCCCGTAGTAATCATAGACGACTCGAGCCGCCGAGGGCGCGTGAGGATCGATGATGTGATTTTTCCCTCGTATGGAATTGCGCAATGTCTCCGAGGCATGGTGGTCGAAGGCTAGATGCACGCCGGGCACATAGGGCAAATTGGTGGTGATATCCGCCGGCGTGACCGCAACCTTGCCGTCTTGCATGTCCGTGGGATGGAGG
>JBKKAO010000138.1:0-10949 GCA_046714645.1 Burkholderiales bacterium
GCGTCAAGGACTCCGGGAACTTGGCTATAGCGAAGGGGAGAATATTCTTATCGAATGGAACCCGCAGGAGGGATACGGACCCGAGCTCAAGCAGAGGGCGCAGGACATGGTCCGCCTGAAGGCGGAGGTAGTCGTTGTCTTCAACACGCCAGATGCGCGCGCCATGCTCGATAACACGACTATCCCCGTCGTCTACATGGCGGGGGACCCTGTCGGGGCCGGTCTGGCGGCCACGTTGGCAAGGCCTGGAGGTAACGGTACGGGAATATCCATAATGGTCATCGAACTGACCGCAAAACGATTGGAGATTCTGCATGAGATCGCGCCTCGCGCTCGGCGAATTGGCGTGCTATTCAATTCCTCCAACCCCATGGGTAATACACAAGTTCAAGAGGCACTCAAGGCCTCTCGGATTCTTGGCGTTCAATTGAAACTATTGGACGCAAAGAATCCGAGTGAACGAAATAAGGCGTTACAGTCGATCTCCAGAAAAAACGTGGGCGCAGTCCTAGTAACTGGCGACACTCTATTTATTGAGAACAGGGCGAAAATCGCTCATGTCATGCACAGCGGGAAAATACCCGCCATCTATCCTACGCTTGCCTATCATGACGCTGGGGTGTTGGTCACCTACGGGCCAAACGTCAAAGAGGCATCTCGCAAGCTCGCCACCTATGTCGATCGCATTCTGAAGGGGACAAAGCCCGCCGATCTTCCGGTCGAGCAGATGTCGAGATACGAGCTCATTATCAACGAGCGCGTCGCCAAAGAGATAAAACTGCCCATCCCGCAGACACTGCTCATGCGCGCGGACGATTTGATCCAATAGCGTGTTATCGAAGGACCTCGTCCGCGCGTAACAAGACGGTGTCGCCGGTCCAGTCACCAAGAAGCGCATGCGCGATGACGAGATCGAGCGATGCGACCCCGATTGGGTCTGCCTAGCCGTGTTTCCCGGCGCGAATCGTTCGGATCAACCAATGGAACTGCGGTTCAAGACATAGAGTCGTATTGGTGGAAACCACAAACCTAGCGCTGGCGCTGACCCCCGCCGGTGAGCCATTCCTGGAGACCGGCCCGGACGAGGTAAGCGTGCTCGCAGCCAACGCCGCCGTCCGAATCAGGAAGGCCTTCGATTCGAATGGACCCCTTGGGCTGCTGCAACTGGGTAGCGTCGAGCTCGACACCACCTTACCGCCTACCCTTGCTTTTGGGCGTGAACTTGCCAAGCGATTCATGACGCGCCTGTGTGCGCTGCCTGACCTGGCGAACACCTGGCGCGATGCCGAATTCCCTGCCCCCCTGCCGGAACTCGTTAGCGCCACCGCTGCGGCCCCGCCGTTTACCGGCGCGGAGTATCTCGACGCCGAGCGGCTCATAGCGTTGTGGAATGCCATGCATACAGCGGCAAAACTGGAAATCCAAGCCGCCGGCGATGTTTCCTCCTGGCTTGCTCGCCAGCACCCCAGTTGGAATTTGGTGGGTCGTGTGTGCTTTCACTTGGCGGAGAACAAGCAAGACACCGACGCGCCGTTTGCCTTCCTCGCCACCTACGCGGCAGGTCTCTCGACTCAAGGTAAGGTCCAGCACCTGCCCTTGTCGCGGGCACTGCAAGAATTCGCTGGCGACAAACAGACCTTGCTGTCCTTGCTATTGCCGGTGCACAAGGCCGCGGAACAAAGCGCTTGGGCGAAAATCCTGGTGGACAGCGCCGCCGTGTTTCATCCGCTTGCTTGGCGTCCACACGAGGCCTATGCATTCCTGCGCGAGATACCGGCACTGGAGGCCAGTGGTCTTGTAGTGCGCATTCCCGATTGGTGGAAACCACACCAGCCCCCGCGTCCTCAGCTTCGCGTGAGCGTGGGCAATCAAGCCGGCGGACTGGGCTTGAATGCGATGCTGGATTTTCGGGCGGAGCTCACTTTGGATGGCGAAACCCTCACGCAAGAGGAGATTCAAAGCTTGCTCACCACCAACGAAGGTTTGGTGCGCCTCAAAGGCCGGTGGGTCGAGGTGGATGGTGAGAAACTGAAAGCGGTCATGGCGCACTGGCGCAGCGTTGAACGCGATGCCGGCGGTGAGGGACTCTCCTTCTTGCAAGGTATGCGGTTGCTGGCTGGTGCAAGTATCGGTAACGAGGCGGTGGAAAAACTTTCCGGCGTCGCCCCGGAATGGGTCGGAATTAGCGCCGGGGAGTGGCTCGCTGGTGTGCTGGCCAAGCTGCGCGATCCCAATCGAGAGAGCGCCGACCCCGGATCTGCGCTCAAGGCGCAGCTGCGCCCTTACCAGAAAAGCGGCGTGCATTGGCTGTATTGGTTGAACCGCCTTGGGCTAGGCGGGTGCTTAGCCGATGACATGGGTTTGGGCAAGACTTTGCAAGTCATCGCTTTGTGGTTGGTGCTACAGCGGGAGAAAGATCACGGTCCGCACTTGCTGGTGGCTCCGGCTTCCTTGTTGGCGAACTGGCAATCCGAAATCTCCCGTTTTGCGCCGGGCCTCAATGTCTTGATTGCCCACCCATCGGCGATCCCATCCCCGGCACTGACCGCATTTTCACAGGAAAAACTCGCTAGCATCCACGTTGTCCTCACCAGCTACGCAACAGTAACGCGTTTGTCATGGATGAAGGAAGTCCCTTGGTCCATGATCGTGCTCGATGAGGCGCAGGCGATCAAGAATCCTGGCACGCAACAAACTCGCGCGGTGAAGGCGCTCAAGGGCCGCACGCGCTTGGTCCTTACGGGGACCCCGATCGAGAACCGCTTGAGCGATCTGTGGTCGTTGTTCGACTTTATTTGCCCAGGGTTATTAGGATCGGCCACCGCTTTCGGCAACTTCACGCGCAAGCTCGGCCAAGATACCCAGCATGGGTTTGCTCCGCTGCGCGCGCTGGTTCGCCCCTATCTGTTGCGGCGATTGAAGACCGATAAGCGAGTCATCGCGGATCTGCCGGATAAGACTGAACTAAAAACCTATTGCCCGCTCACCCCCCGCCAAGCACGTCTGTATCAAAGCGCGGTGGACACTCTCGCTCAGGAGTTAGCGAGTCTGTCGGGCATGGCGCGCCGAGGCGTGGTGCTGGCCTTCCTGATGCGCTTGAAGCAACTGTGCAATCATCCGTCCCATTGGCAAGGCGATAACCTCTACGCGCCACAAGACAGTGGTAAGTTTTCCCGCTTACGCGAGCTGTGCGAGGAAATTGCCGCCCGCCAAGAGAAGGTGCTGGTGTTCACCCAGTTCCAGGAAATCGCCGCGCCCTTGGAGAGTTATCTAGCACAGATTTTCGGTACGCAGGGATTGGTGTTGCACGGTGCCACGCCGGTCAAACAACGCCAGGCGCGGGTGGATGCTTTTCAACAGCAACGCGCTTTTCCCTTCTTTGTCCTGTCCCTCAAGGCCGGAGGCAGCGGCCTGAACTTGACCGCGGCCTCGCACGTCATTCATTTCGATCGATGGTGGAATCCCGCGGTTGAAAATCAGGCGAGCGATCGCGCCTATCGCATCGGCCAGCATCGTAATGTGCTGGTGCACAAGTTTATTTGCCGTGGTACTGTGGAAGAGAAAATCGATGAGCTGATCGAGGCCAAAAGGGCGTTGTCACAAGACATCATCGATGGGGATGCGCAGGCGCTGCTCACGGAGATGAGCAACGATGAACTCCTCCAACTAGTACGTCTCGATCTAAATCGTGCGATGCAGGAAGGGTAAACCATCTCGGATTTAGGAGACCGGCGATGATGGGTTACGGCTATTTCGGAGGCTGGGCTGCCTACGTATCGATGGCTGAGCGTAAACGCGATTCCCAGCGCAAGCTGGACAAGCTCGCAAAACAGGGCGTGAAGTGCCAGCCGGTTCAACTCGAAGGCCGCAGCATCGCGCGCACCTTCTGGGGCAAGGCGTGGTGCACCAATCTCGAAGCGTACAGCGACTATGCCAACCGCCTGCCGCGCGGACGAAGTTATGTGCGCAATGGCTCGGTACTCGATCTTTCGATTGCGCAGGGTAAGGTCCAGGCGCAAGTCATGGGCTCCGATCTGTACCAGGTCAGCATCGACATTACCGCACTGGAGAAACCGCGCTGGGAGGCGATCCTCAAGCAATGCGCAGGGCAGATCGGATCGTTGATCGAGTTACTGCAAGGCAAACTCTCCGACGCCGTCATGCGCGTGGTCACCGGGAAGGCCGATGGCCTATTTCCAGCACCGCGCGAGATTCGCTTTCGCTGTAGCTGCCCCGACGCAGCATCCATGTGCAAGCATATTGCTGCCTCACTCTACGGCGTGGGTGCACGACTGGACTACGACCCCGCGCTCTTGTTCCAGCTACGGAACCTCGATCCGCAAGCCTTGATCACAGCGGCGGCACGCGCGCCGATCAAAGCCTCCGAGCCGGCAGCGACACACGCCAAACTGGGGGCACAAGATCTTTCTGCCCTATTCGGCATCGATTTGGGGGAATCCGATGCGGCCCCGTCCAAGCCTGCGGTAGCGACCAAGAAATCCGCTCATGCCGAACCAGTACCACGGACACACACCGCGGCGAGATCTTCCGAACTAGGCGGACCCTCCGGTAAGCAGCCCGCCAAGCAATTGAAAACGATCCGTATAGCCGAGTTGACCGCGTTAGGTGTAACCCCCGCTATTCGTCAACGCTGGATTGCGCAAGGAGTGGTAGTTAAGACTGACACGCGCGGCGTGTATCGCAACACCGCCAAGCTTAGACGAGCGTTGGAGCCCTTGCGAGACGCGAGGCCGGAAAGCCCGTCGTCACGGCGTGTGCGCAAGGCGTAGCAGCTTTCCGGATTGGGTGTACGCCTGGCCATTGTCGTCGTCGTATAAGCGATTCTGTTCGGTAGCGACCAATCCACAAGGCATTGTCGCCGGGTGTTTTGCGGTGCATGGTGCGCAAGCGCACCCTATGCAACTTCTACAGCGCACCGGCCAACGGCAACATAGGGTGCGCTTGCGCACCCGCATCAGATCAAGGTTGTCCGGAACCCATCCAGCCCCTAAATTCCCTGTTTTCGATCCTGACCCATCAGAATGACACAGAAACACTCTCGACTCCTGATCCTCGGGTCAGGCCCCGCCGGCTATAGCGCTGCCGTCTACGCAGCACGGGCCAATCTCAAACCCGTCCTGATTACGGGCATGGCCCAAGGCGGCCAGTTGATGACCACCACGGACGTGGACAATTGGCCGGCCGATGCCGGTGGCGTTCAAGGCCCGGAACTGATGGAGCGTTTCCTCAAACACGCGCAACGCTTCGACACCGAGATCGTGTTCGATCACATTCATACCGCCAAGATCACGCAAAAACCCTTCACTCTCATTGGCGACCAAGCAACCTACACCTGCGACGCCCTCATCATTGCCACCGGGGCCTCGGCCAAGTACCTTGGCCTGCCCTCGGAGGAAGCCTTCATGGGCAAGGGCGTGTCGGCCTGCGCCACTTGCGATGGGTTTTTCTACAAGGGCCAAGACGTGGCGGTCATCGGTGTCGGGAACACCGCCGTGGAGGAGGCGCTCTATATGGCCAACATCGCGAAATCGGTGACAGTGGTCCACCGCCGCGACAAGTTCCGCGCCGAGAAAATTCTGATCAACCGGTTACTAGACAAGGCGCGGGATGGTAACGTGCGTATCGAATGGAACCACACATTGGATGAAGTGCTGGGCGGCAAAAGCGGCGTCACCGGCATGCGGATCAAGAATACGCAAGCGGGGCCGGCGAAGGATATCGCCCTCCAGGGCGTGTTCATCGCCATCGGACATACCCCGAACACGCAATTGTTCGAGGGACAGCTGGAGATGGAGGGCGGCTACATCGTCACCCAATGCAGCCGTGCCGGGAATTTTACCGCCACCAGCATTCCCGGCGTTTTCGCCGCGGGCGATGTGCAAGATCATATCTATCGCCAGGCCGTGACGAGCGCCGGGACCGGCTGCATGGCAGCGCTGGACGCGGAGCGCTACCTCGACAGCCACGCGTAATTTCGAGAGAAAATTCAAGATGGGCACGCGGGGCGAAAAGGATGGGGAGGATGCCGCAAGCCTTTTCCGCGACGCGGTGAAGGACGTACAACCGATCGCCCGCCGCAAGAGCGTTACTCCGGCGAAACCGCGCCCCGCGCCTTTGCCCAGGCAACGCTTGCGGGACGAAGCCCAGGTCATGAAGGACAGCCTAAGCGACGCCTTTAGCGCCGATTCGGCGCTCGATATTGGAGAAGGGCTCGCCTACCTGCGCGAAGGCATCCCTCACCAGACCTTGCGCAAGCTGCGAGGGGGGCAATGGTCCATTCAGGACCGTCTTGACCTGCATGGCCTGCGCACCGAAGAAGCGCGGCCACTTCTGGCGAATTTTCTGTCGAATTGCGTGCGCCGGGGGATTCGTTGCGTGACGATCATACACGGCAAAGGCAAGCGCTCGCCCAATGGACAAGCTGTGCTGAAGCGCCGGGTAGCGGGCTGGCTCGTGCAACGCGACGAGGTGCTAGCTTATATCGAAGCGGGACCCGCGGACGGGGGATCCGGCGCGGTCATCGTATTGCTTAAACCGGGAAAACGCATGGCCACCACAACCCTCTCTGATTCGGACCTATGACGGGCAGGAAAGACGGCTCGCTAAACGGCGGCCTCGTCCGTCTCACCGGTCCGAATGCGGATGACTTGCTCCACCGTGGTCACGAAGATCTTGCCGTCACCAATCTTGCCCGTACGCGCGGCTTTGATGATGGCTTCGATGGCGCGATCCACTAGGGTGTCTGGAATCACCACTTCCACTTTCACCTTGGGTAGAAAGTCCACCACATACTCGGCGCCGCGATACAGTTCCGTGTGCCCCTTCTGGCGGCCAAAGCCCTTTACTTCGGTGACCGTCAATCCGGTCACGCCTATCTCGGACAGGGCTTCGCGCACTTCGTCCAATTTGAAGGGCTTGATAACCGCCTCGACTTTTTTCATTTCCGCTCCTTGGTTTCCAGGTGAACCTTCGGCACCAAT
Source organism: Burkholderiales bacterium (assembly GCA_046714645.1). GTDB lineage: Bacteria > Pseudomonadota > Gammaproteobacteria > Burkholderiales > SHXO01 > SHXO01. The sequence goes on from JBKKAO010000138.1 coordinate 7,002, forward strand.
GGAAGGCTCGTAGTATAGCCGCATGCCGACTACACGAATTCTCACATCCTTGCGAGAGGTCGCTCCCGAACACTGGAACGCCTTGGCGGGCAGCAACCCCTTTCTGCAACACACATTCCTCCATGCTTTGGAAGACACGGGGTGCGTATCCGGAGACACGGGATGGAGCCCGCACTTCGTGAGCCTGTGGGAAGCGCAGCACCTTGTTGCCGCCATGCCCCTCTACCTGAAGACCCATAGTTACGGCGAATACGTCTTCGACTGGGCTTGGGCTCGGGCCTATCACGAGCATGGCTTGCCCTACTACCCGAAGCTGCTGTGCGCGGTTCCTTTCACACCCGTGAGCGGCCATCGCTTGTTGGCCGCCACGCCCGAACTGCGCCGCGATCTCCTTAAAGCCGCCATCGCATTGGCACGGGAGAACCATGCATCATCCCTGCACATCCTGTTTCCGCCGGAGGATCGCATGAGCGAGTTGGAACACGCGGGTCTCATGCTGCGCTCCACGGTGCAGTTTCATTGGCGCAACGCCGGCTACGAGAGCTTTGACCAATTTCTTGCCACCATGAGTCACGACAAGCGCAAGAAGATCAAACAAGAGCGCCGGCGCGTGCGCGAGGCTGGTGTGACCTATCAATGGTTCAACGGCCGCGAGGCTAGCGAAGCGCAATGGGATTTCTTTTGCCGTTGCTACTTCAACACCTACCGGGAGCATGGGTCATCGCCTTACTTGAACCGCCGGCTCTTCCACCAACTGGCTCGCCGCATGCCGGAGAACTTGCTTCTCGTGCTCGCGCTGCTCGACGAAGAACCCATCGCCTGCGCCCTCAATGTTCATGATGGACACAGCCTCTTCGGCCGCTATTGGGGCAGCACCGAGCGCATTCCCGGTCTGCATTTCGAAACCTGCTACTACCAAGCCATCGAGTTTTGCATTCACGAAAAGCTGCAAGTCTTCGAAGGCGGCGCTCAGGGCGAGCACAAGTTATCCCGCGGCCTATTGCCGGTACAAACGCATTCGGCGCACTGGATCGCCCACCCAGGTTTCGCGCGCGCCATCGAGCGCTATCTCGCGCAAGAAACCGCTGGCATCGGACAATACGTGAGCAATCTCAAGGAACACAGTCCCTTCAAGAATCTCTCTCATGAAATTTGATAGGCCTCTCATTCCCGCACGCCTTGTGCGACGCTACAAACGCTTCCTCACCGACGTTGAATTCGCCAACGGTGATGCACTGACAGCCGTATGCCCCAATACGGGATCACTGATGGGATGCGTGACCCCTGGATCACCCGTGTGGTTGAGCCACAGCGACTCTCCCTCCCGTAAGTACGCCCACACTTGGGAGATCGTGAAGGCCAACCAACAGACTCTCGTTGGCATCAACACCCAGATGGCCAATCGTCTCGTGGAAGAAGCGATCCTGGATAAAGTGATCAAGGAATTGCAAGGCTACGATGGCCTCTCGCGAGAGGTGCGCTACGGCAGTGAGAATAGCCGAATCGATCTCCTATTGCGAAGCCCTGGCCAGCCGCCGTGCTTCGTGGAAGTCAAGAACGTCACCGCCGCGGTCTTCAACGACATTGCGCTCTTCCCGGACGCGGTGAGCGAGCGCGGCTCGAAACACTTGCGTGAACTCATGCAAGAAGCAAAGCGGGGCCACCGAGCCATCATTTTGTTTTGTGTGCAGCGTAGTGACGCCAGCGAGGTTCGCCCAGCGGATCAGATCGACTCCGTCTACGGCGCGACCTTACGCGAAGCGATTTCACAGGGCGTCGAAGCGCTCGCCTACCGCGCCATCGTCACACCCCAGGAAATTCGTCTGGTTTGCGGAATCCCCGTCGTTTGCCCATAGAATCCCGGTTCGATCTCCGTGGAAAATTCTCGATGAAGCCATCTTTAGCATCACGCGTAACGGCTCTGATCTTGTTCGCGCTCACACTCCAGTCATTGCACGCCGCCCCTCCTACGGAGCTGGAGTTCAAGGATATCGTCGCCGGTACGGGAGAACCCGTCAAGCGCAACGCCTTCGCGGTGATGCATTTTTCCGCGTGGGTCTACGATGACGCCGCACCCGAATTCAAAGGCCACCAATTCGGTGACTCCAGAAAACGGGGCGAGACGGTCACCTGGGTCTACGGCCTGCGCCGCGCCATCGCGGGGGTCGAAAAAGGGATGGTGGGGATGCAAGCCGGCGGAAAACGTTATGTTCTGATTCCCGCCAAACTGGGTTACGACGGCCACAAGCACGTCGCGCCAGCCGGCGTGCCCTCCAACTCCCCCCTTGTATTCGAGGTGGAACTGCTGAGTGTAGTGCCTCAAGGCGCTCCCCAGTAGCGACCCTTCGGCACAAAAACTGCCTCCGGCCCTCTGGTCGGAGGGTGAAAACATGTTTCTCGTGAAATTACTGCTTGCAGCCGGAATCATCTTCGGGTTGCTCTACGCCGTTAATTGTATCCACCGCGAATTCTCGAGACGGAAAAGCGGCGGACTCGTCGTCGCGGTCATGAAGAAGGCCCAGCACGATGTCCCCAACGAGATGGAAAAATTCATTGCGGACTATCGTGCCCAAACCGCGCGAGCTGTCATCTCGGGAACTGCGGTGGATCCTGGGACCGAGCACACGCTTGGCATCGACATTTCCAATCCAGCACTGACCCCGGTCGCCGAGGGTCCGAAACGGCTAGTCTTCCTGCTATTAAAAACCACGCTCGCCGATCATCACTTGTTCCCCAATGCAAGGCTCGGGGATTTCGTGCAAGGCGTCTCAAATCATTTGTTGGCGCAACGGGTGGACTTCCTTATTTGCGATCGAGCCTTCAAGCCCCTGGCGGTGGTGGATATCGCGGACCACGAGAACTCGGCACAGCAAGCCCGGTCGGAACTCCTAAGCAAACTTGGGCCGCGCTACGTGAAACTGGCCCCGGGATCCCTGCCCAAACCCCATCAGATTCGTGTCTTGGTGCTAGGCGCCGCGAGCGCGGCCGCGGGATAGACGCGCCACTACTGATAGGCGCCCTTACGCTTGGCGGTTTCTTCCTTGATCTTGCCAACCATCTGCTCGTAGGATAGGTCGGTTTCTAGGGCCTTATCGGCTTTCCACTTGAACTGCTCCATGACCTCCGGTGAGGCCACACGCTTACCCTCGATAATTTCCCGCACCGCATGCTGCTCGGCACGCCAGCTTCCGTAATTGCGATAGATGAGCTTGATGGCAAGTAGTCCAATCACACATATAGCGATCAAAAAAAACCCGCCCCACAACTCATTGCAATCGGGATAGCCCAAAGGTTGAGCCATGCAGTGTTGGGTATACAACACAAAACGCTGAAACCAGTCCATGATTCCCCCTGATTCCTTGGTGACATTGTTATCCCCTTAACCCCGGCGCACGAAGATCCTACTCCAAATCGACTCGCGCGGCTAATAGCCCTAGGAATAGTCCTACGAATCCACACACGAAGAAGCGCCGCGAATAGGCCGTCTAGCGGCCCTCACGCTCAAGCCTGGCGAATCAGGCTACGGGTTTACTGTGAACCCGGGGTGACAGCGGACTGAGCGCTATCGGGCTTGGGACAGAACACCTCCAAGGACTCGTCAAAGCACCAGTGAACGCCGAATCCGCCATTCTTCTTTACGCATTCATACAAGTATTTGCCCATTTCGTCGGTGTACTTGCAACCCTTGTACTTCTGCATCGCGGCTTCCCGCTGATAGGTCGGTTTGGGATCCCCTTCCGCCATGGAGACTTGAATCGAACCCAGCGCGAGCGCGGTAGCCAGGCCTACTTGAAGGGTGCTTAGAGGTTTCATGATGTGTTCCTGTGTCGAAGGATTGTTGGGGGTGGACAGCGTCCGCGAATGTTGACCCGGGATTCTAGGGGAAATTTCTAGTGGACGCGAACTTGGCCACCTAGCGCACATCTTTCTGCGCTTTGAAAAAACCCG
>JBKKAO010000139.1:0-7420 GCA_046714645.1 Burkholderiales bacterium
AGGAAGCGCCTTCGCCAACGCCCAAGAGGCCGTGCTCGGCGCGGACGTGGCACGGCGGCTGCGCTATCGCGTGGCGGACGCCATCGTGCTAGCCCATGGGGCGGGCGAGATCAGTTTCACCACGCACGAGGACCATCCTTTTCGCGTGAGCGGTGTGCTGGCGCGAACCGGCACGCCCGTGGACCGCACGGTGCACGTAAGCTTGGAAGCTCTCGAAGCGATTCACGCCGAGGCGGGCAAAGACGTTCACGATCCGCTGGCGGCAGCCATGGGCGGCGGTCACGGCGAAGGCCAGGAGCAAGGTGCCCCGATTTCCGCTTTTCTTGTTGGACTGAAGGCTCGTGGCGCCGCTTTGTCGGTGCAGCGCCTGATCAACGAGTACGAGCGCGAACCGCTCACGGCAATTCTGCCGGGCGCGACGCTTCAAGAAGTATGGGAGATTCTCGGCGCCGTGGAACGAACCCTGTTCGCGGTATCGGTCTTGGTGGTAACAGTGGGGCTGGCCGGTATGCTGGTGGCCCTGTTAACAAGCCTGAACGAACGCCGCCGCGAAATGGCGGTTCTGCGTTCGGTGGGAGCGCGGCCCTCTCACGTATTCGCCCTGATTCTCGGCGAAGCGGCGTTTCTCACGCTATCGGGTATCGTGCTGGGCGTGAGCGCGCTTTACGCGGGCTTATTCGTTGGACGCTCTTGGCTGGAATCGCGTTTCGGTCTGTTCATCAACCTGAGCCAGCCCTCGTCATACGAGTTAGGATTGCTTGCCTTGGTCGGAACCGCGGGAGTGTTGATCGGTCTGATTCCCGCCTACCGGATTTACCGGCGATCGCTCACCGACGGCATGACCATACGAATCTGAGTTCATTTATCCATCGCGCAAGGCAAATCATGATGAACACCCACCGTTTACTGAAGATTTGGACCTGTGCCATCTTCGCGCTACTCGCATTGACTGCCCAGGCCGAAGCACCACGCCAGCTAGCGTGGAAGGATCTCGTGCCGGAACTACCGGCCGATAGTCCCTTTGGCAAGCTCTCCAAGGAGCAACTCCTGCTGCTCGGCGATATCGCATCCGTAAGGGACCGCATAGCGCGCAGCGAGAAAGTCTCTCCCATTGAAATAGAGGACGAGACGGCGGGCACGCGCAAGCTCGAACAAGCGGGGGTGGACGTGAACGGCCTGCTGGCCAAGCGCAAGGAAATCATGGAGCAAAAGCGCGTGCGCGCTCAGTCAGTGAACGCCGCCCTCGACGGGCAATTCGTGCGAATCCCGGGCTATTTGCTACCGCTGGATTTCTCCGGCAAGGAAGTCACCGAGTTTTTACTCGTCCCCTGGGTGGGCGCTTGCATTCATACGCCGCCTCCGCCGCCCAATCAAATCGTGCACGTGAAACCGGACAAACCGTATTCGAACGCTGGCATGTACGCACCCGTATGGGTCACCGGGCGCCTATCCACCGCCAGCAGCAAGAAGTCCTTGTACTTGGTGGATGGCACCTCCAACATCGACATCGGCTACACGCTCAAGGCCAGCGTGGTGGAACCCTACAAGGAATAGATTTCTACTTGAAAGCCGGAAGCGCCAAGGCGGTGGGGGCTTGCCCAGGAAGATGCTCGTGAGGCGCGGGCTTATTCATCACAGCTCTTAGTTTCAAGCTCTCTACGCCCTCTTCTTCCACATCGACGCGCAGCGCCGCCATCACGCGAAACTTGAGTTCCGGCGAATACCAGATGGTCATCGTACTCGTATCGCCCACGGTGCGAACGTTGGCCACGATGAACGAGGTACTCAACTGCATCCACGGATTCTTGAGCGCCGCGAAAGACGTGGTGATCATCGGCACTCCGTCAAGTTCGAGGGTCACGTAAGTCTTGTCGCTGCGGCCGCCCAGCTTGACCACCTCGGCCGCACGAAACCAACCCGCGCCGAGAACGTTGAAACTGGCCGCTTCGCCCGACGCCGTGGTCCCAACTTGCCGCTCGGCAGTGACCATATCGCCGCGTAGATCGCCCTCCACGCAGGCCAGGGCAGCCGTGGCGGCCAATAAGGTTGCAACGACAGTGACCAGAGTCATTGCGCGAACAGTGGACCGAGCGAGTGCATTCATAGGAGTACCGCTTGCGAGTGACAGCGCAGTCTATCAGCTTGGCCGAATGGCGCATATGGCGTCCTCGATGCTTCGCGCCGCAACTTTCAATCCCATTCGTTGGGCCTCGCGAGATAAGCCAGCCAGCGTCGCCAATTGGCTATCATCCCGTTGTCCCCGGCCGTAGGTAGCCAGGACTCGTCCTCGCATGATGAAGAACTCGGACCACGGTGTTGGCTCTGGACGCGTGTAATCCTCCAACGCGGCCGCGTAGCGCTCCACGGACTCCCAGTCGCCTGCGTTTAAGCAGACTTCCATGGCATCGCGATAAAACCAATAGTAGTTATGACTCACGCAACCCTTTTGAAGAATACTCTCGCCTTCCTCCAGGGCGCGCCGGCGCGTTTCAGGCTCACCAGCGACACGGGCGCGGCATCCCAGTATCGTGGGGCCAAGGTAGTTCATTCCCGTTTCTCGGCAGATCTGTAACGCCTGCTCGGTTAGGTCTATGGCGCCGGAGCGATTACCCTCCGCATCGGCGAGCTTGCCGAGGTCGCCAAGGAAATGCGCCTCGAATCTCCTTGCTTTGAGTTTTCGTGACAGGGCGAGGGCCAAGTTCATTTGCTCCTTGGCTTCGGAGAATGCGCCCATCTCCATCCGGATGAACCCAGCGAGGCTTCGGGCCTGCGACTCGGCGCGATGATGGCTCCCCTTTCGAGCCGTGTCAGCCGCCGCCATAGCTGTCTCCAGTACGCGATCCAGCGTATCGATGTAAATCCCGATCCAGCCAATCATGGAAAGGTTGGCGACCTCGACTTGGCCAAGACCGTGTTGGCGGCACAATTCAACGCAGCGCTGGAAGTGGTCGTGGGCGGTTTTCATCCGGCCCTTGAGATAGTGAGCGTCTCCCAGTCCGCCCAGGGCGCGCGCCTCCGCTTCCGGCGATCCCGCCTCGCGCGCCCAATTCAACGCTGCGCCGTGCTCTCGCAGGCAGCCATCGATATCACCGAGGGGAAAATAAAGGTTCCCGCGCAGGTAGTGAATTTGCGCGAGTTCCAATGTCAGGTGATGCTCGGTGGCGGGCTGCGCCGCCTTGCCTAACAGCGCGAGGGCGTCCTGGTACTGATCGATCAGCCGCAGACCTTCGACCTGGCCGATCCAGGCCCGGCATCGCTGGATGTCATCGCTCGCTAAACATTCCGCTTCTCGATAGGCTTCGATGGATTCGGCGCTGCGGCCCAGTTTACGCAGCAAGTCTCCGGCGCAGCACTTCAGAGCGAAGCGCACGGCTGGCTCGGCGTCCAGTTCCAACCCTCGCTCAGCGAGTGCCAGCGCACGCTCCTGCCGAAACTCAGCGGCCTGATTTCGCGCCGCCTCCAGAAAAGCCTGAGCAGCCATGGGATCCTTCGCGCGCCCGAGATGCTCCGCGCGCAATGGCAGATCGCGCCCCCCATACCATTCTGCCGCGCGCCGGTGCAGTTCGCCGCGCCGTGCGATGAGGAGCGATCCGTATACGCCTTCCTGGATGAGGGCATGCGCGAAGAGGTAGCCGTCACCCTCGGGCCGCACGAGCAAGTGGTTCACCAATTTGTCGCACCGATACTGGGAGTCGCGGAGCACGGCGCGCAGCGCATCGAGGGCAAAGCTCTGACCGAAGATGGAGGCGGTCTGAATGGCGCGCCGGTCTTCCTCGTGTAGCCGGTCTACCCGCGCCAGCACAAGACTTTGCACGGACCCGGGAATGCTGTCCTCCGAGGACTCTTCGGCAGTGCGTAACAACTGCACCAGAAACAGGGGATTTCCCCCAGCTCGCTCGACGCAGCGCTGGGCAAATTGCGCGCTGACGTCCAGGAACTGCTTCGCCAGATCGAGGGCTTCGTCCGCTCGAAGAGGCGTAAGATCGAAGGTCGTCAGCGGACTACTCTGGCTCGCGGCCCGCCAAGTTTGGTTCAAGGGATCTCCCTCCAAGCGCGAAGTCATCACAAGCAACGCCGGCACCCCGGCAACCGACGCAGCGAGGACGGCTAAATGCGCCAAAGTGTTGGCGTCAGCCCAGTGCAGATCCTCGATCCTTACCATGACGGGCTGATTGATACTGGTGCGCCTCACCAACTGGCTAACCGTTTCGCGTTTGCCCCGATTGCGAGTCTCGTTGTCCATCGCGTCATAGATCGGTCGCAGATGTGCCGGCTGAGGGAGATCCAGCAGGTCATGGAGGTAGATCACCTGTGCCTCGTCCACCGTGCCGTTAGCCAGAGCGCGCCCGATCGCTTCCTGCTGGACCTTTTCAGCAGCGCCCGCGGGAAGATTCAACAAGCTGCCCACCACCCTGCGGATGGCATCGTGGCCCTTTGCTGTACCAAAATCCAGTACCAGCCCCTTGTGGCAAGAAAACCCCTGGGCTGTGGCGATGCTCTGGAATTCGTCCGTCAATCGCGATTTGCCGACCCCGGCGTCGGCGCGAATGTAGACTACCTGGCCCCGGCGGGATTCCAGACATTCCTTGAGGATGCCGGTGAACTGGCGAATCTCCGTCCGCCGTCCGACAAAGGCTTGCGATGCCATGGCGGGTACGGCCCGTTCAGCGATCAGCCGGTATATGGCGATCTGTTCCGCCTTGCCCTTGAGCACCACCGGATCCAAGGGCTCGGTCTCGAACTCGTCCACCACCAGCTTTTGGGTCTCCGGCCCAAGCAAGATCATGTCGTCCTCGGCGAGAGACTTGAGCCGCGCGCCGGTATTAATGGAGTCGCCCGTGACCCCGACCCGGCCATCGCGATCATCCCGCCTACTGGTCACGATGAGGCCCGTGTTGATACCCGTGTGTAGGCGCAGTGACCGGCCCAGCCGGGGCTCCACTTCCGGGCTCATCCCGCGCACCATCTCGTGTAACGCCAGCGCTGCCCGCGCGGCGCGCGCGGGATCGTCCTTATGGGCGGTGGGAATGCCGAACAGAGCCAAGACCTCGTCGCCGACGAATTGATTGACGATGCCGCCTTGGCTCTCGACGATCTTGACGGCTTCAACCTTGATGCAGCCCATGATCCCCGCGACATCCTCGGGGTCCAGCCGCTCATTCATCGTGGTATAGCCGGACAAATCACTGAACAGCACGGTAGCCTGGCGGCGGTCTCCTTCTGGAGATGGTGTGGCACGCATGGAAGATGATGGAGTGGAATCCGGCGGTGCTACCGGTTTGGAAAGATCGTGACCGCACCGGTTGCAGAACTTGAAGCGCTGCTCCAGGGACTCTCCGCACTTAGGACATTGCACCGCTAGCGTAGCGCCGCATTCGGCGCAGAAGCTCGAATCGGGCGGATTGTCCGCGTGGCACTTCGAACATTTCATGGACTACGCTGCAAAACCCAATAGGAATGCGTGATTCTAAGACGATCTCCGAGAAGCCGGGTAAGAGTAGGCGTAAGATAGAAGGACAAGGTGATCGAGAGGCGCGCCATACATCGTACGAGCGTCGCCCCAGCTTAACTCAGTGACGGAGGTCAACGTGAAACTCTACCTACACAAAGTCGCCGTCTTCTCGCGGCCCATCACGCTATTCATGGCGGAGAGCGGAATCGACGCTGAAATGATCGACGTGGACGTTTTCCAGGGTGAGTGCAAGGACGAAGCCTTCGCCAAGCTCAATGGCAGCAAGCAAATCCCCGTGTTGGAAGACGATGGCTTCTATCTCACCGAGTGTTCGGCGATTCTTAAGTATCTCGCGGACAAGTTCGACTCGCCGGCTTATCCGAAGGATCTGAAACAGCGTGCCCGCGTGAACGAAGCGATGGACTGGTTGAATACCGGCTTCTATCGCGAGTACGGCTACCACCTGATTTACCCGCAGATCCTGCCGGATCACAAACGCCAAACGGAAGAGGTGAATCGCGCCACCGTCGAATGGGGAAAAGAGAAGGCACGCTTCTGGTTGAACGTCCTCGATACCCACTGGTTGGGCGGCGGCAACCGCTATCTGTGCGGTGATCAAATCACCATCGCGGATTATTTCGGCGTCGGTCCGTTAACCGTAGGTGAACTGATCGGGATCAAGTTCGGCAAGTATCCAAACTTGACTCGCTGGATGGACACCATGAAATCCTTGCCGTCCTGGAATACGGTCCATGCACCCTTCTATGAATTCAAGAAGGCGTTAAGTGGAATGTCGTTTGTTACGCTCGACTGACCGGACTTGCCGGCGGCGCACAGGTGCGGGTGACTGATTCTCAGGCGACTTGACAACCTCCTTCAGTCAAGCGTATCAATGCCAGCGGAATCGTCAGTTGACGAGTTCCGCCATCACCAACAATGAGGAGACACAAATGAAACGCAGCGTGCTATTCGCGATCGCGGCACTGGCCCCGGTCGTCCTAAGCGGTAACGTATTCGCGGGCAACAACCCTATCGACGAGAACTGGTGGCCCAGCGATTTGGGCGCCGACGACGAAATGGGTGGGGCGAAGTACATCACCCCTGAGAAGCGCATCGCGGCGGCCAAGTTGGTCAAGCGCGGCAAGATGGCGTTACTCGGCCATCCCTATAGCAATCACATGCCCTTGGTGCCTGGCCGCACCTTCGCCTTGAGCATCCCGGGCGCACCCACCCACGGACCCTTGAGCTGGCCAGGGGATAACTTCAGCATGACCTTCATGGATGAAATAGTAACGGCGGAGATCGGCCAAGTTGGAACGCAGTGGGATGGCCTCGCGCACCCCATGATTCGCGTAGAGGGTGTATCCGGCTGGAAGGACGGCGACTACTTCTACAACAAGCACCGGCTGCAAGACGTGGAAACCGCGCGCGGCATGAAGAAAGTCTGGACGGAGAAAGCGGGAGGCTTCTTCACGCGCGGCATTTTGATCGACATCGCGGCCCTCAAGGGAACCGACCGCCTGGCCAAGGGCTACGCCATCACCATGGCGGATTTCCGCGCCGCGCTGCAAAAGCAAGGCATCGGCGACGCCACCCAAGGCGACGTGGTGCTATTCCGAACCGGCTGGAACAGCCTGTGGAAGACCAACCATCTAGGCCGGCCCGCTGGCGAAAAGGCAAAGACCGATGAGCAATTGGCGAAAGACAATGCAGAGTTCGGCTCCGGCGAACCGGGGGTGTCCGCGGAAGTTTGCGACCACCTCGCCGCCAAGAAAATCTCCATGATCGGGTCGGACACCTGGGGTCTGGAGCCCTACGATTTTGCCAAGGGTGTCCCGGATGCCTTCGCCTACTGCCACATGAACTTGGTGGCGCGCCGCGGTATCACCAACTTCGAGAATTTGGATCTGGACGATTTGTCCGCGGACAAAGCCTACGAGTTTGCCTTCGCCTGGGCACCCTTGAAAC
>JBKKAO010000140.1:0-4620 GCA_046714645.1 Burkholderiales bacterium
GCGTGACCGCAGTCGTGCTGGCAGTAGCGAAAAGCGCGCATGCCGTACTTCCATGCCTCTCGCCAATGGATCGACGCAATCCCGATCAGCACGCCGCCTACCATCGCTGGCCCGGTCCAGCTCCCGCGCCGCTCCAGGATGTGATCGCGGCTCACGTAGTGATAGATCCCACTTGCTAACCCTGGAATATCGGGAACGAGTAGATAAGCTTCCGTGGGATGCAGATTGCCGCTGGACGGATTGCAGCGCAGCGCCCAAGAGCTGCCGCCAAACGATTTCCAGGCTGAGATGGCGAGCGACAGCTCGAAAAGAATCGCGACCGACTCGCGAGTGATCGATGCCGCCTTGGGAAGCCTCCCGGCGCGCACATCCGCGTAGCCGGTGGCGAGGCCATCGGCGGCAAGTTCGAGCGCAACGCGTGGCGCGCCGGCATAGGTCCGGAACGGATAGGGCTGATTGGCCCAGTCCAAGTATCCCGGCCCGGGCGCGTAGCGGTGTAGCTGGTGCTTGCTGCGCTGGTGATAGTTGAGAATAGCCTGTGCCGCATCCATGATGGTTTCGATAGTTGCCACGGAGCGCCTCAGAGTACCTTGGTGAAACTTTCTTGCCAAAGGAAAGCCAAATTGAGAGAACAGACTCGGGTAAATCTCCCATTCGCATTCCGGCCACCTTCGCGGTACTTGTGTCCTCTCACGAGGTCCTGAAATCAAGATCGATTTGTGTTTCTGGCTGTCCAACAGCACGCTGCCGGAGTTCTTACGAAGACCATCAGGGGGTGGGAATTAGTCTCTACACCTGCGTGCCTTGAGCTGGAGATACGATGAGTGGCCTTGTCTCAGTTAGGGAAACATTGCGCGATTTTCTCGACACATGGTTGCTACGAGATCTGTGCCGGGGAATGCTGGTCACCGGGAGAAATCTGTTTAGGCGCAAGATCACGGTGCAATACCCCGAGGAGAAAACCCCGCAGTCGCCGCGTTTTCGTGGTTTGCACGCGTTGCGCCGCTACCCGAACGGAGAGGAGCGCTGCATTGCCTGCCAGCTATGCGAAGCGGTGTGCCCCGCACTCGCCATCACCATTGAGTCAGAAGGGCGTCCGGACGGTACGCGGAGAACAACTCGCTACGACATCGATTTGTTCAAGTGCATTTACTGCGTTTCTGCGAGGAGGCGTGCCCCACGGACGCGGTGGTCATGACACGCCTGCAGGAGGGTGCGATTCAAACTGATGTGCCGTAACATCTTGTATCGAACCGAGACGGAGGAGCCGCCATGATGGAAACGACGACACTGAGCGACGAAGCGATATTGCGAGGTCTGAATGCGAACCCACAGATCAAGAACCGAATAGCGTCATTGCTTGCGGTTGTAGAAGATGCCGCCGGGGACTTGAAAGAAGCCGACGCGGCTGAGATGCGCCTAATTGAGGAAATCCGACGCATGGGCCAAGAGGCCATGCAAGCGTGGGCAAACCGGCAAGTGGAGAAGTCCGAGCAAGACATTCGTCAAAGGGGGCAGGTCCAGCGCGAGGGTAAAAAAAACTCTGCTGGCACACCACCTTTGGCGACATCAGCGTAGCCGAGCCGCAATACCGGTGCGCCAGCAAAAGGCTACGCCCGTTTGCCCAAAGCGCCAAAGTCAGCCACCGCGGCTGCTCGCGCCCGCTCAAGCCGCGCGGTCACCGACTTTGGGGCGGATCAAGCCTTTGCCCAAGTGATGGACAAGCTGGTGGAGCACTACGGCATCGTACTTGGCGAGAGCACCATTCGCCGCATAACCGAGGGACACGCGCAAAAGATATATGAGCGGACGCAGGCACAGTCGAGCTGGCCCACGCAGCCGGGTGGCGCCCAAGTGGTGATCGTCGAGATGGACGGTGGGATGGTGCCCATTGTCGAGCCTGACGCCACCCAGAGCGACCAACGCAAAGGCAAGAAGCTGCAATGGAAGGAGGCCAAAATTTGCCTGGCTCACCCCAAGGGGAGCACGACACTGGTTTATGGGGGTACGATGCAAGGCGATGTCGCTACGGCGGGACAAAAGCTCTTGGAGTGCGCCACCCAGGCTGGCTTTGGCGCCCACACCCACATCCATGCCGTAGGCGATGGAGCGCCGTGGATAGCCGACCAAGTAGAAGACCAATTTGGCGCGCAGGGCAGCTACTTGCTTGATTTTTACCATGTGTGCGACTCCCTGAGCGCTGCGGCCAAAGCCATTACTGGCGAGTCCACAGCACAAGCCGCATGGATGGACGAGCAAAAGGTTCGGCTCAAAACGCAGCGCGCCGGGGAGCTCCTGCAGGCGCTACAGCCGCATCTTGAAGAAGCGGGCGTGGCCGACGCCGAGGCGCCCGTGCGGCAGTGTCATCGGTATTTGAGTCATCGACCCGATCAACTCCACTACCGAAGTGCGATCGAGCGGGACTTGCCGATTGGATCGGGCGAAATTGAAAGCGCGCACCGCTACATCGTCCAACAGCGCTTAAAGCGCCCAGGGGCTTGGTGGTGTGCGACCAATGCCGAACACATGCTGGCCTTACGCCTGAATCGAGCAAACCGGCAGTGGAATGCGTATTGGGCAACAGATATGAAGCAAGCACCTGGTGCGGTTGCCACATCAGTTTGAATCACACCCATTGTCCAATGGGGTTTGAGTCTGAGCGAGGGGCGTGATTCCAACGGGGTTTGAGTCTGAACGGGTAGCTGGGTCGATCATGATGCGAGGCATGGTGATCGATATGAACGACGAACAGCTGCATACCCTGGCCGAGCTGCAGGCCTTTTTGGGCGGAACCGTGGCGGTCGATTTCGCGGTGGCGGCCGCGGCGCGTTACGACTTCATCGCCCGCACTGTGCGGCGCTTCGGTTATGGCCGGCTGAAGCGAGCCGACAAGGGCGTGGTGCTGCGCTTTCTCGAGCGGGTGAGTGGCTATTCGCGGCAACAGCTCAGCCGGTTGGTGCAACGGGGCGGTGAACGACGGCCGTTGGTCAAGCGCTACCGCGCCTCCCATACCAGTTTTGCACACACCTACACCGTTGCCGATGTGCTCCTGCTCGCCCACACCGACACCTTGCACGGCACGCTGTCGGGCTTGGGCACCAAGAAGCTCATGGAGCGTGCCTACGGCGTCTTTGGCGATGCCCGCTATGCGCGCTTGGCCACCATCTCGGTGGCGCATCTGTACAACCTGCGCCAGCGTGCCGGCTACCAGCGGCACCGCCGGGTGTGGACCAAGACCCGGCCGGTCACCATTGCCATCGGCCAACGGCGGGCACCGGCGCCGAACAACCAGCCCGGCTATCTGCGCGTGGACAGCGTCTGCCAGGGCGATCAGGATGGGGTCAAAGGCCTCTACCACATCAATGCCGTGGACTGCGTGACGCAATACGAGGGCGTGGCGACTTGCGAGCGGATCAGCGAGACCTTCCTGATCCCCGTGCTCGAAGCACTGTTGCAAAGCTTCCCCTTCGTCATTCGCGGCTTCCACAGCGACAACGGCTCCGAGTACATCAACCACCAGGTCGCGCGCTTGCTCAACAAGTTGCTGATCGAAGAACAAACCAAATCGCGCTCCCGGCACAGCAACGACAACGCCCAGGCCGAGTCGAAGAATGGATCAATCGTGCGCAAGCACTTGGGCTACAGTCATATCCCGCAACGCTTCGCGCCTCTGGTCAATGCGTTCTGCCACAATCATCTCAACCCCTATGTCAACTTCCATCGGCCATGCCTGTTCGCCGAAACCATCACCGACGCCAAGGGCCGCCAGCGCAAGCGCTATCCCTACCAACTGATGATGACCCCCTACCAGAAACTGCAATCACTGACCAAGGCTGAACAATTCCTCAAACCGGGAATCACCTTCGCACAACTCGATGTGCAAGCCGCCGCCGTGAGTGATAATGATGCCGCCCAGCGTCTGAACGACGCACGTACAATCCTCTTCAAAACCATTTTCAACCGATCGACAAAGGCGGCCTGATCTCAGAACGGGTGAATTTCTCAAGAATCAATCGCCGAGGCCATCAAGCTCAGGAATTGACCGCCTAGAACGCCCCAGGATCGATTTGTTTGGGACGGCGAAGGGTCGACTACCAGCCGAAATGCCTTGAACTTGAATTATTCAAACGTTCACAAGCCCTCACTCCAAGACCGCCCCGCTCAGACTCATACCTCGATTGGAATGTACTGAGGGCGGCCCGCCCTGGGAGCCTGTCGGACTTACTTTCGCGTAGGCGACGGAGGCGCTTTGGCCGCAGTCCGGCGCGAGCCGATGGCACAAGCTCCTAGTCCGACGCACCGGCGCCGCGGGAAGCAACGCCGAGAGCCGAGGCGAGCCGCGTGAGTCCCGCGACCGTCGTCTCCGGGTCGTGGACCAGCGCTATCCGGACGTACGCGTCGCCGTCGTTGGTCCCGTCCGGGTCGGGCTGAGTGAGATAGGCGCCCGGGAGTACTTTCAGTGCGAGGTCGCGCCAGAGACGCTGGGTCAGCGCCAATCCGTTTCCAGCTCGGATCCACAAGAAAAAGCCGCACGCTGGCCGATAGTAGCCGGGATAGCCTCCGAGAAGCCGGTCCGCGGCGTCCTTGCGCCGCGAGAGCCGCGCGCGCATCGCCACGACG
>JBKKAO010000141.1:0-6248 GCA_046714645.1 Burkholderiales bacterium
CCATTGAGTTGCGCTCGGCAAGGCGCTAACCGCAGCGGTCGAATGCACTTCGTGGACGATCTTCCTTCAAGGAGATTTGCCCGGGTGGGCCTGGGACTATAAACTCCGGCGCCTTCTTCTCCTACCGGTCCTCTTCGATGACGCTGCCACGACGTTTGCATGGATGCAGCCTATGGCTGCTCGTGGTTCTCGCGGGGTGCGCGCATCAGAGCTATAGTCCCAAGCCTCTCGACCCGGAACGATTGGCGGCCACTTACGCTACGCGCTCGGCCGCCGAGACGGGACTCAAGACCTATATGCTGGCGCACGGAGTATCCGAATCCACCTGGCCTATCTCCCGCTGGGGGTTGAAGGAACTCACCTTGCTAGCCTTCTACTTTCATCCAGATCTCATCGTGGCGCGAGCCCAAGTGGCCGCGGCGCGCACTTCGCTGGACCTCGCCAAATCTCGTCCCTCTTGGGGCATCTCCCCGCGCGTGGAAAGGCATAGCGAAAGGCCCTCTAACGAAAACACGCCCTGGAGCCTGGGCTTTGAATTGGATATTCCAATTTTTGGCGGATCTCGCGGCGCCGTTTTGGTGGAACGCGAGCAGATCACGCTTGAAAGTGCGGAACTCAATATTGGCCACACAGCGTGGCAGATACGCGCGCGCGTGCGAGACGCGCTGCTCAATCTCTACTCCGCGCGGCGCAATCTTGATCTCTTCGAAAAAGAAGCGCTGGAAAACGAAGCGCTGCTCAAACTCTTGCAGCGCCGCTTTCAAGAGGGCATGGCATCCACAGGGGAAGTGACCACCGCACGGCTGCGTGCCACTCAAGCCCGGGGCGAGGTGGAGGCGCACAAGCTCGCCACTGAGCGCTCGCTAGGGGTTCTCTCGGGCGCCCTGGGGGTCCCGCTGGAGATTACGCGCGCACTGGTGTTGTCATTTACCGCCTTCGACTCCTTTCCGCCCCCTCCGGATGGGTCCTCGGTGCGTGCGCAAGCACTGCTCAATCGCACGGACCTTCGCCAACAGCTCCTGTCCTACGCCGCCGCCGAGAGTGTGGTCAAGCTGGAAGTGGCCAAACAGTATCCGGAAGTTCGTCTGTCGCCGGGATATTTCTGGGATCAAGGCGATTCGGTCTGGTCTTTGGCCTTGGGATTCATCTTGCCCGGTGCGCTCGGCAACGCACCGGGCATCAAGGATGCAATGGCCAGGCGCGAAGTGGCCGCCAAGGCATTCGAACGTTTACAAGGGCGGGTGTTGGCGCAATCCGAATCCGGCGCAGCGGTCTACCGGCAATCCTTGGAAGGTTTGGCCGCGATGGAAAGCCAGACGTCCTTGGCGCAAAAGCGATTCGCTGAAACCCAGGCGCTGTTCGCCGGCGGCGTCGCGGATCGTGTGGCTTTGGTACAGGGCAAACTCGAATCGCTGATCGCCGCGCGCAGCGCATGGGCGGCGCGCCAAGCGGCGTCGGTAGCGCTGGGAGAACTGGAGAATGCGACCCAGGTCCCCTTGCGAGACGGACCCTTGCCGAAGTTCGACAAGGCTCAATAGATCCGCGGCCTTGAAACCAACCCGAAGCAATATCGTCATCGCTTTCATGGCTCTGATCATCGCAGTGCTCGCCTTCGCGCTGGTGTTCTACGCGCGTGACGAGTTCAATCTTGTAGCGGTGCATGACGAGGAGAAAGTTCCCACGCAATCCGCCGTGGGAAACAAAGAGGGATTCGTCACCATTTCGCTCTCGGCCGAAAGCCAAAGGGCAAGCGGCATCGCCACGGCCGCCTTGGAGGGCGTGGACCGCAAAGCCTCAGCGGAGATTTTCGGTGTGGTGTTGAATCCCCCCAGCCGCTATTCGAAATGCGCGCGCAGTATCTCGCCGCTCAGGCCGAGGCGAGAACGCAGCGCATCGCGCTTGCCAGCGCCCATGGCGAGTACCAACGCTTGCAACGCCTCTACACCGACGACCGCAATGTGTCCGAGCGCGCCTTGATGGCGGCGCAAACGCAGTGGCAAAGCGAACAGGCCAAGCTCGCGACCGCGGAGCAAGCGGCCAGAGCACTGCGCGAGAGTTTGCGTTCGGCGTGGGGAGATAAAGTGATGTCGTGGGCGGCGGATCCGCGCGCCAAGGTTTTCGGGAACTTAAGCACGCACACGCAGGTGCTGGTACAGCTTGCGCTGCCCTACGAGCTGCGAGAAAGCGTCTCCAAGCAGCAGATGAAAATCGCTCCCATCGGGATTCGCGAGGGCTTGAGGCCCGCGCAATACGTATCGCCCAGCCAACAATCGGATACGGGATTGTCAGGCGCCACCTTCTTATATCTATCCGAGGGCAGGGACCTGCGCGTAGGGATGCGAGTGGCCGGGCGCCTGGAGACCGGTGCCGAGGAGCGCAAGGGTGTGCTCATCCCGCAAGCCGCCGTGGTGTGGCATGGCGGCAAGGCGTGGTGCTACGTGCAAGAGAAAACCGACCAATTCATGCGCAAGGAGGTGAGCGCGGCCGAGGAACTTCCCGGCGGTTGGTTCAACGCTGAAGGGTTCGAAGCGGGCGAGAAGGTAGTGGTTCGCGGTGCGCAGTTGTTGCTGTCCGAGGAACAGAAGTTTCAGATTCGGGAAGAAAACGATGACTAGCTCGCGAAGCGAGCTAGTCATCGTTTTCTCGGGTAGATGATCGCCTTCATCGTTCGCCAATCCATCCGCTATCCCGGCGTCGTGGTGGCCTTGGCGCTCAGCGTTATCGTTTATGGGCTCTACGTTCTCGAGCGCGCCAATCTGGATGTGTTCCCTGAGTTTTCCCCCAGCCAGGTGGTGATTCAAACCGAGGCACCAGGCCTGTCCTCGGAGCTGGTGGAGCGCCAAGTTTCGCAACCCATCGAGAATGCGCTCATGGGCACCGCGGGGGTAGAAGTGATCCGCTCGCAATCCATTCCCGGTTTGTCGGTGGTGACCGTGGTGTTCGAAGACAAAACCGATGTCTTTCGCAGTCGCCAATTAGTCGGCGAGCGCTTGAGCGGTCTCTTGAATCAGCTTCCCTTGGGCGTTTCGCAACCCAACATCACGCCACTCACGTCCTCCGCCAGCACTGTCCTAGGCGTTGGGTTGACCTCGGGCAAACGATCGCTCATGGACATCCGCATCTTGGTGGACTGGACCATCCGGCCGCATTTGATGGCCGTGCCGGGTGTGGCGGAAGTGAATGTCTTCGGCGGGGAGGTTCAGCAATGGCAGATTCAGGCCGACCCGGAGAAATTGATCCAGCACGGCGTGACCTTGAACGAAGTGGTGGAGGCCGCGAAGCGACTCACGGGCCTGGTGCCCGCGGGTTTTATACAGAGCCCGAATCAACACATCGCGCTGGACGCGCAAGGCCAGCCCGTGGCTATCGAGGAACTCGCGCGCGCGTTGCTCACCCTGCGCAACGGCCAGGTGCTGCGCTTCTCCGATGTGGCGAAGGTGGTGGCCGCGCCCGCGCCTTCCATCAGCGCGGCGGCCATCAATGGAACGCCTGGGGTATTTCTCTTCATTCAAGGACAGCTGGGCGCCAATACGCGGGCGGTGACGCTGGCCTTGGAAGAAGCTTTGCTGGAGATCGAGCCTCTCATCCAATCCGAGAATATCACTCTACATCCGGGCCTGTTCCGGCCCGCTAACTTCATCGAAACCGCGGTGAGTAACGTCCAGCGCGATCTGCTCATCGGCTCGGTACTGGTAATGATTGTCTTATTCCTATTCCTGTACAACCTGCGCACGGCTTTGATCTGCGCCACGGCGATTCCGGCCTCGCTGTTGGGCGCAGTTTTGATGCTGGATTACTTCGGTGTGGGTCTGAACATCATGGTGTTGGGCGGGCTCGCCATCGCATTGGGAGAAGTCGTGGACGATGCGATTATCGATACGGAGAACATCTTCCGGCGTTTGCGCCAAAACATCGCGCTGGCCAGTCCTTTGCCCGTGGCTCGGGTGGTGCTGGATGCCTCCCTCGAGGTGCGCAGCTCGGTGGTGTACGCGACTTTCATCGTGGCGCTCGTATTCGTGCCCTTGCTGACATTGTCGGGAATCGCCGGGAAACTCTTCGCGCCGTTGGGAATGGCTTATATCTTCGCTATTCTGGCCTCGCTCGTGGTGGCCGTTAGCCTTACACCTGCCCTGTGTCACTTGCTGTTGGGCGGCAAGTCGCTCAAGACGGAGGATCCGCCGTTCGTGCGTTGGTTAGAACCGCGCTACGTTAGGGTGTTAAAGAGAATCGAAGGCGTTCCAGGGCGCGTGGTGGGCACGGTGTTCGTGGTGATCGCGGCGGGTATCTCGGTCCTGCCGCTGCTTTCCGGGGAGTTCATTCCGGCCTTGCGCGAAGGCCACTACATCATCCATGTCACCGCGGTGCCGGGCACCGCGGAAGCGGAGTCCTTGCGCATCGGCCAGCGCATCGCGAAAGCCATCGGATCCATCGAGGGGGTGAAGTCCGTGGCGCAGTGGGTGGGGCGCGCACCCAATGGCGCGGATACCTTCGGCACCCACTACAGCGAGTACGAGGTGGAGATCGGGCCGCTCGGGGGCGAGGAGCAAGAGCGCGTGCTGAAGGAGATTCGCGCCACGCTCGCGGGTGAACGCGGCGGTAGCTTTCCCGGCGTGACTTTTGGCGTAAACACCTTTCTCACGGAGCGCATCGGCGAAACCATCACGGGCTTCGCCGCGGATTTCGTCGTAAGCCTGCATGGCGATTCCCTGGATCTGCTAGATCACGATGCGCAATCCGTGGCCTCAGTGGTGGCGCAAGTGCCGGGGGCTCGCGACGTGCAATTGCAGGCGCCGCCGGGTACGCCGCAACTCACCATACGTTTGCGCCAAGAGCGGCTGGCGGTGCTGGGTTTGCAAAGTCTCGATGTCCTGGAAGCCATTCACGCGGCCTACGCCGGCGCGCGCGTGGGACAGATCTATCAAGGGGCGCGGGTGATCGACGTGGTCGTGGTGCTATCGCCCGAAGTGCGCAATCAAGTGGGGCGTGTGGGGCAGCTTCACATCAAAGCCGCTGACGGACGGCTGGTGCGTTTGAACGAAATCGCCGATATCGGAGTGACCGGCGGGCGCTACAAGATCCTTCACTCGGGCGGGCGCCGTATCCAGACCGTGACCGCGAACATCGAAGGGCGCGACGCGGCGCAGTTCGAAACCGATGCCCGGGCGCGTATTGCGACGCACGCCAAGCTCTCCAAGGGGAACTACGCCGTTTACTCCAGCGCGGCCCAGGCGCAGGCCCAGGCGCGCGAGGACTTGATCGTGCATTCGGCCATCGCGGCCATGGGAATTTTCTTGCTGCTCTATATCGCGTTCCGCAACTTGCGCAACTTGGGCATTACCTTTCTCAATTTACCCTTTGCTTTGATCGGTGGCGTCGCGGCGGTGCTGGCGGGCGGAGGGTGGATGTCCTTGGGTTCGTTGGTGGGGTTCGTCACCTTGTTCGGTATCACGCTGCGTAACTCCATCATGCTGGTCTCCCACTACCAGCACCTGGTGGAGGTGGAGGGGCTTGCATGGGGATTGGAGACTGCCTTGCGGGGGGCGGCGGAGCGCTTACCATCCATCCTGATGACGGCCCTGGTGACCGCGTTGGGATTGCTGCCTCTGGCCTTGGGCAGCGGTGAGCCTGGGCGCGAGATCGAAGGGCCGATGGCAAGCATTATAGTGGGAGGCTTGGTCACTTCTACCTTGCTCAATTTATTGATCTTGCCGGCCATCCTATTGCACTTCGGGCGTTTCGAGCCGGTAAGTGAGTAGACTGCGCGTCTTCCAAGGGTAAAGGGGAGCCCATGACCACCGTCAATCTTACGAAGGATAACTTCGATCGCACCGTGCGTAGCCATCCCATGGTGGTGGTCGACTTCTGGGCACCCTGGTGCGCACCCTGCCGCTTTTTCTCCCCGGTGTTTGAAGCGGCTTCCGACAAGTACCCGGACGTTGTCTTTGGCAAGGTGAATACCGAGGAGGAGCGCGAACTCGCGGGGATGTTCGGAATGCGCTCCATTCCCACCCTCATGATCCTGCGCGATAGCGTAATCCTCTATTCCGAGGCGGGCGCGCTCAGGCCCAACGAGTTTGAGGACATCCTCGACAAAGCTAAGGCCCTCGACATGGACAAGGTGCATCAAGAAATCGAAGTGGAGCGGCAAGCGCGCGAGGCTCTCCTCATGCGCCGTGCTTGTCCTACGGCGCGCAGCGGCCCCGCCCGTTCACGCGAGTAAGGCCTTTCTCACATTGGGTGAGTCGAGT
>JBKKAO010000142.1:0-16746 GCA_046714645.1 Burkholderiales bacterium
ACCCGCGTCGCTCAACTGAAGAGCCGTGGCACTACTCAGAAGCGCTTTTGAACCGAACCCATCGAGGAGCACTCGCACCGCAACGCCGCGCTTGGCGGCGCGAATGAGGGCCGCGGCGATTTGGCGGCCGATGCTATCGTCCTCGTAGAGGTAGGTCTGGAGATGAATCTCCGTCTGCGCGGAGGCGATGGCCGCGACCAACGCCGGGAAATACTCGGCGCCGGACTTGAGGAGTTCAATCCGGTTGCCCGCACCCAAGCGGGTCATGACAAGCGCGCTCTATTGAAGGGCCAGCAGCGCAGAGAGCGCGACGTGATCGGAGATCTTGGCCCATGGCCGACCACGATGCACATGGGCCAAGCGAACATCGAATCCGCGAACATAGATGCGGTCAAGTTGTAGCACCGGCATGGCAGCCGGAAAACTGCGAGCGGGGGCGCTCGCGGTACTCTCAAACACCTCATGAACATCCAAGGCAAACTGTAGATGGGCGCTCACCCGGCGGGTCCAGTCGTTGAAATCTCCGGCGATGATCAAGGGCGCATCGTGAGGCACCAGCCGCTCGATGCGGTGAACCAGGGCATTCAATTGCTGGCTTCGCCAGCGCTTGAGCAAGCCAAAATGCACGTTGATGGCGTGCAACGGTTTTGTCCATCCAGGGATGCCGATCTCACAATGCAACAACCCCCGGCTTTCCAAGCGATGCATGGACACATCTTCGTTGTCCCATCGCGCAATGGGAAACTTGCTCAGTATGGCGTTGCCGGAATGACTACTGTCCGCGATGGCGTTGCGGCCATAGGCAAAATCCTCCCACACACGGTCGGCTAGAAATTCATACTGCGGGAGCGAGGGCCAGTTGACATGCTGCCCCGCCAGTTCCTGGTGGAAACCCACCACCTCCTGAAGAAATACGAGGTCAGGCGAGATTTCCTGCAAACGAGACCGCAGTTCATGCAATGCCATGCGGCGCTTGAACTGCGAGAAACCCTTGTGAATGTTGTAGGTGAGGACGTGTAAAGTATCCATGCCTCCTCTTTATTTCATTGTGCCTGTCGTTTTTGATGACGATACCCGCCACGGGCTATGCTCTCGGCCCGGCCCGAAGATTCCTTGGTTGGCGCCGCCTCGCCTTTCGATCTCGCGCACCACTGCGCCAAATTGCTTCTCGACTGCTCCTTTCAAGGCTGCATTGCTGATGGCCCTCGGAACACCAAAGTTTGGGATGAATCGCCCGGTGTAACTCAGCTTGACGCCGGTGGCGCTAGACTCCAATCCATAGCGGCCCGTCATTTCCTGGAAACTTCCGGAAACGGCTTTGGCGAGGATCTCATGGGGAGGCCGTTCCTCGATTTCCATTCGTAAGCTAATCGCGAAGCGGAAGAAAAGAAAGCTCACTCTCCCCTTCTGCTCAACGATGGCTCGATCCCCTATACGCTCGATGACCCGGCTTTCGGTTAGATCCGGCACGAACTCGCTTAAACGAGCGTAGTCGGTAAGCACGTCCCACGCCTGCTGGTTTGTGACCGCCAAGTCGGCGACGGCCTCCACGACGAGGACCTCCCCTTCACGATGAGTACCCACAGTGATGGGGGCCGCAGCACACATCTGCGACCAAAACAGCCAAACTAGATTCGCCAGCGCGACCGGAACCATGGGATCTCTCACGCCCGAGAGTAACACGCCCTAGTTCGGGAACTTCTCCCCCGTCAAGAGCATTTGCCGCATCTTGGGCAAGAGCCGCAGCGCGTCGCGATTACTCCAAGAGAAACAGCGTGAGGCCGCTTCCCGATAGTCGGACCATAGGCAGGCGGAGTGTTCCCGAGGGGAAATAACGATGTCTCGAACAACGTCCACCTGCAAGCTGAAAACATGTTCGGTGTTGCGGGTCACGCCCGGCGCATATCGCCAGCGCCAATCGGGGAAGATTTGATACTCATTGCGAAGCCGCCAATTCACCAGCGTCCCGAGGCGCGTGTCCAATCCGGTCTCTTCGGCAACCTCACGGCGAGCGGTCTCCTCGAGAGACTCCTCGTCCTGCTGTGATCCGGTCACCGATTGCCAGAATCCTGGCTTACCCAAACGCTCCAACAGCGCAACTTGAAGGTGTGGCGTGTGGATCACCACCAATACTGATCTTGGAATTTTGAATGATGTCTCCACGCATCACCTCGGGGGTTTTCGATCAGAAGCGATGGATGTAGGAAACGCCCGTGCTAAAGTCAGGACTACCATCATCTAACCCAAAACAGGACATAGGCGCCGACCCCGTCGCCGGTCATCCGAGCGAAAGCTCACACCGGGGGCAATGTCCAAGTGCGCAGGGGCGCCACGTCTTGAAGACTCCAGGTCAAGTATGCGTTGACACTCAACGCGCGGATCGTGAGACATGGCACTGCCAGCTTCGCCTTCCACGCTCCTTCTTTGGTAAGTCAAGGAGAACGGAACATCGACGTCTTCGGTCGTTGTGGGCTCACCGTATTTGCTCATAGCGTAGTCCGCGGCGAGCACGCCTACCAACTGTTATTTGAAATGGCCATCAACTTCTAGGATCAAAGCTGCTTAAGCAAGCTATCCACTTCCGCATTCTGCCGAAACGTGGTGCCCTTGCTCGCCAAGAACTCCAATTCTTTCTTCGCCTCCACCTTGCGCCCCGCTTGAACTAGCGCGCGCGCGAAATTGAAGCGGATGTCCAGCACCAGCGGAGCGCTCTTGCTGGCTTTCTCGAGCAACTCCATGCCACGTGCGGTCTCTCCCCGCTGCACGAGCATCCACCCCAAGGTATCCATGATGGCTGGAGAGTTCGGCGCCAGGGTGTTCGCTTCCTCCGCATAATGGAGTGCCTTGGGATCCTTGACTTGGTCGGCGGCCCAGGCAAGATTGTTCAAGATCAGCGCATTCTTGGGCTGCGCGGCGAGCGCTTCCTTATAAAATCGAACAGCGCTTGGCAGGTCCTTCTCACCGGCCGCGCGCTCGGCTAGGTAGATGCGAAAGACGATGTCCTTCGGATTCTTGGCGATCCACTCCGAGGCCAGCGTCTGGGCCCGGTCCTTCTTACCATCTTGTGCCAGGGCAGAGTGTAGCTTCGTGAGCAGCGGAGCGCTGGGCTTGTCTGCATAGGCTTTCTGCAGAAGGCCGGCGGCATCCCCCCAGCGCTGCATCGCGCCCAGGACAGCGGCTTCCAGCTCATAGCTTCCCGTCTCCTTCGGATTCTTCTGCCGAATACGGCGCGCGATCTCCAAAGCCGGTTCGTATTCCTTCGCTCGCACGTGAACCAGAACTTGCGCTTGCAGAGCAGGGGGCCAATTCGGGCGAATCTCCAAGACCTTCTTGAGGCTATCCAAAGCCTGCCGGTGATCCCCCGCGGCCAAGTGTGCTTCTGCCATGAGCATGAGGGGTTCAGGTTGCTCAGGCTGAAGCTTCACGAGATCGGCGTAGGTGGAGATGGCTTGGTTGAGTTCACCGGCGGCTTGCTGCGTACGCCCAAGGGCTTGCACGACACTGGGATTTCCGGGTGCCGCGGCGGACGCCTCCTGCGCGACGGCCAGGGCTTGCTTCGTATCATTGGCGCGCAGAAGCGATTCGATCAGCGCCAAGCGAGCGCGCGTGGCGCTGGGATCGTTCTTTATCGCGGCGCGAAGCGGCGCCACCACGACCTCGCTTGTCTCCCCCAGCGCGAACAACAGCCGCGCGTAGGCTAAGGCAAGAGACTCATTGCGGGGCGCCTTGCTCAGGGCATCTTCATAGCGGCGCTTGGCGTTAGCTGTCTTTTTTTCTTGCACATCCAAGCGCGCCAGAGAATCCAAGGCCAGCACGAAGGTACCGTCCTTTTGCAGGGCCGCTTCGAACTGCTTGCGCGCCCCCGCAATGTCCTTTTGCGTGGCCAGGGCGATACCGCGCAGACTGGGCGCCTAGGGACTGGTCGGCTGCTTTTTCTCGATGCTGTTGATCCAGGTCATGGCCTTTTGCACTTCACCCCGGCGAAGATGATAGACAACCAAGGTCAGATCCGATTGGGTTTTGTCGCCCCCGGCCTTGGCGGCGCCTTGGAGAATACGCAATCCCTCATCGGTCTGGCCCGCCGCCATACGCGCTTGCCCCAATCGCGTTGCTGCAAGATGGCTTGCGTTAGCTTGCCCGGCGCTGCGCTCGAAATACTTAGCCGCCTCCACGAGATCATTCTCGGCGACGGCGATCTCTCCTGCCAGCAGCAACAAGCTTGGATCGTTCGGTAGCACATCGAGCGCATCCTTGACCTCTCGCGACGCTCGCGCGCGGTCACCCGCAGCCAGGAACGACGCGGCCAGTAGTCGTCTCGCGTAGCCATTGCGTTTTTGCTGTTTGGCGACGATCTCCAAGTGCTGGATCGCTTGTTGGTAAGACTTCAACTGATAACTCGACGCTCCCGCCACCAGATGGGCCGGCACGAAGGAAGGCGCGACACTTAGCGTCTTATTGGATAGTTCGTGGGCCGCGGTGAAATCCTTCTTCTGCAAGGCCACCAGAGACTGCACGTGAAAGGATCTTGGGTCCTTGGGAGCGATGGTCTCGAGCTGCCGCCCGAACTTAATGGCCTCGTCTAAGGCGCTGCTATCGATCAACGCCATGATGAGCGCGTAGTGCTCTCCCACACCTCTCGGGTAATACTCCACCAGCTTGCGGTACAAGGCAATGACCTCGTCTCGCTTCCCGCGAGAACGCGCGATCTCCGCTTTCAGAACCAGCGCGTCGCGCTCCTTGGGTGAGTCCGCCAGGATCGCGTCGCTCTGGCGCAGGGCATCGTTAAAGTCGTTCTTCATGGAGGCCACCTTGGCTCTCCCAACACGAGCGGACATGAGGCCAGACTGCAAGGTGAGGGCATCCTCGAAGGCGGCAGCGGCGGCGTCAATCTTCCCGCGCCCGAGATGGGCGTGTCCCAACAAGGCTTTGATCTCGGCATTCCCCTGCGAACCGCTCAATTGCGCAAGGGCAAACTCGTTGACGAACTCCTCTAGCTTGCCTTGAGCGAATACGGCTCGCGCGAGAAGCGGCGTCGCGCTTTCCTTGTCGTATCCCAGGTCGAGCGCTCGTCTAAATTCCTTCTCCGCACCCGCCAAATCACCGGTCTCCATCAGGGTACGTCCCAACAAGAAGCGCCCCTCCTTGTGATTGGTTTCTTCCTGCAGCGCGTTCTTCAGTTGAATCGCCGCGGCCGAGTACTCCTTGCTGGCGATCTTTTGTTTAGCGGCAGATACTAGTTCTTCAGGATTCTCGCCACAGCCCGCCAATAACGCCGTCATCAGGAAAAACGAGGTCCCGGTACCAACACGAGCTTTGACGTGGTTCAGGAGAATCTTCATGGTGCCCTTGATATCGTTAGTCGCCATGGGGCGCCGCTTGCCACCAGCAATACTCTTGCCTGTCATCATTTAGGTGTTGAGTTTGAGTTGCCACAGGATAAAGCTGTCCGTAAAGGCGATCTCCCGCAGGAAATCATAGCGCCCCGACGCCCCGCCGTGACCCGCTCCCATGTTGATCTTCATAAGCACCGGTTGGTCTCCTGTGTTCAAAGTCCGAAGCCGCGCCACGTACTTCGCTGGCTCCCAGTACATGACCTGGCTATCATTGAGGGAAGTCTCCACCAGCATCGCCGGATAGGACTTGGCCTGTAGATTGTCGTAGGGCGAATAGCCCCGCATATACTCGAAGTAGCCGCGCTCATGGGGATTGCCCCACTCCTCGTACTCGCCCGTAGTCAAGGGCAGCGTATCGTCCAACATGGTATGGATGACGTCCACGAACGGTACCTTGGCGATAACGGCCTTGAACAGATCCGGCCTCAGGTTCGTCACCGCGCACACGAGCAACCCGCCGGCGCTCCCGCCTTGAATCAGCAATTGGTCCGGCCGCGTGTATCCATTGGCGATCAACTCTTCGGCAGCCGCGATGAAATCGGTGAAGGAGTTACGCTTCTTCAACATGCGGCCCTGGTCATGCCAAGCTTTGCCATACTCCCCGCCCCCGCGTACGTGAGCGATGGCATAGATTACGCCGCGGTCTAGCAAGGACAGCCGGGTGGAGCTGAAATGGACGTCGTTGGGAATGCCATAGGCGCCGTAGCCCGTGAGTAGCACGGGCTGCGCTCCGGCACGCCGCCGTTGTTGTTTGTACACCATGGAGACGGGAATGGCGGTGCCACCCGAGGCCTTGGCGTAAAGCAGTTCCGAACGATATTGCTCCGCGTCGTAACCCCCCATAACCTCCTGCCGCTTGAGGAGCTTGAGCGCTCGAGTTTGCAGATCGTAGTCGTAGACGCTATGGGGTGTCACCAGGGATTCGTATTCGATGCGAAACACGGTGCTATGGAACTCTTCGTTCTCTCCCCCGTAGACCGAACATGCGGCTTCGGGCATATCCACCCGCCATGGCACCCCGCCATGGCGATCTCGCACCCAGATCTGGGGGAACCCCCCGCGCCTCTCGTGGAGCACCATGTGCTGGGCGAACAGATCCACACCTTCCAGCATGACATCGGCCCGGTGTGGAATGACCTCGGTCCAATGCTCGCGCCCCGGCTGCGCGACGGGGGTAATCACCAAGCGGAAATTCCTGCCTTGGTCATTGGTCACGATATACAAGGATTCGCCGGCGTGATCGGCATAGTATTCGTGCTGGTCCCGGCGCTCCTCCACCAAGACCCAAGGCGCGCGCGGACGGCTCGCGCCGAGATACCGAACCTCGGACGTCGTCGCGCTCGCCGAGGTGAGTACGAGATAGGCGTTGCTTCGCGTAAGGGTGACTGAGATGCTGAAGCGCTCATCACGCTCCTCGTAGACAATCCGGTCGCGTTGCCCGCCCAGGACATGCCGGTAGAGCCGGTAGGCTCGCTTAGCTCTATCCTCCTTGACGTAGAACAGGTGTTTGTTGTCGGTGGACCATGCCACGGATCGCGTTTTCTCGATGCGCTCTTCCAGCATCTCGCCCGTCACCAGATTCTTGACGGCCAAGGTGTACTCACGAAATCCGGTCACATCGCTGGAGAAGGCTAACAAGACACCATCGGGACTCACTTCATAGGCACCCAAAGCAAAATACTCGTGCCCTTCGGACAGGATATTCAAGTCGAGGGCAATTTGCTCGGGCGCTCCGAGGTCCCGCCATTTTCGGCAATAGACGGGGTATTGCTTACCGGCTTCCGTGCGGGAGTAGTACCACCAATCGCCCAGTCGGTAGGGCACCCCCATGTCGGTCTCTTTAATTCGCGCCAACATCTCCTCATATAGCGTATGTTGAAAAGACTTCAAGGGCGCCATGGCCGCATCGGTGTAAGCGTTCTCCGCCTCCAGGTAGGCCTGTACTTCGGGGTCGTGTTTCTGGTGTAGCCAACGATATTCATCGACCCACGCGCGCTCGTGAATCTTGAGCGCATGATTGATACGTTTGGCCACCGGTGGCCGCGAGGGAAAGGTCATGGAACGAGTGAATGAAAGGTCGTCAAAAAATAGGCAGATTCTCGGGTTTGCCATGGGACACCCGCCAATGCCAACATAGCGGTTGTGATGCGATATCTTAACCCCCGCTCATGAAGCGTCTCCCTTCTCCTATGCGCAGGATCCCATTCACCCCCAATCCAGAATGAATGCAATGACTATCACCATCGATGTGGTATCGGATGTGGTCTGTCCCTGGTGTTTCATCGGTAAGCGGCATCTCGAGGTGGCGCTGCGTCAATTCCACCAAGAATCCCCGGAAGCCAGCACCCCCGAAGTTCGTTGGCTCGCGTATCAGCTTAACCCGCATTTGCCGCGGGAAGGCATCCCTCGTAAATCCTACCTCGAAGAAAAGTTCGGCGGCCCGGAGCGCGCTCGGGAAATCTACGCTCGCGTGTCACAAGCCGGCAAAGGCGCGGGCATCGACTTTAATTTCGAGCGTATGGAAGTTCAACCCAATACTCTCGATGCTCACCGCCTCATTCACACCGCGGGAACGCTAGGCAGGCAAGACGCCATGGTGGAGAGCTTGTTCCAGGCCTACTTCCTGGAGGGTGCCGATCTCACCCAAACACAGACTTTAAGCGCCCTCGCCCAGCGCGCCGGTCTCGGCTCCGAAGTAGCGGAACCCTATTTGGCCGGCGATGAAGATCTCGCCTTGGTGGAGAGCTTTGACCATCGAGCAAGGCAAATGGGTATTTCGGGGGTTCCTTTCTTCATCTTTAACGGCAAATACGCTCTGTCTGGCGCGCAACCGCCCGAGATCCTCCTGCAGGCCTTGCGGCGCGCCCGCGACGACCCTCCCTCCGAATGACCTCCGGCGCAATACGGGTCTTTGGCCTCGCCGTCTAAAGTTTCATGGAATAAAACGGATAAATGACGGCGGAGGAGCGCGAGCTCTAGCGAGATGTCACGTCTCGCGACCGTGGGTGTCGTGTGGCCGCACGGAATTTTGGGGGTCAAGCCAACCCCGGCTCAAGGATCGTCCGGCTCATGCCGTGCGGAGCCCGGCGGTGGGGTGCCGGCCCACCCGGAACGCGCGCCTCCCCGTCTAAGGTTTTACAGACAAGGAACCATAACCGGCGAAGGTTTCGGCATGAGCAACGGAAATTCCCCTAACGTCACCTCGATGCACCAGCACGAACTCATCACCCCGCCCTCCGCACAGGGGCAAAAAGGGTCAGATTTACGTGCTCAGGATGCCGGTCAACTCCTCAAGCAGTGCCGCGAAATGGCGCAGCAGCGTCTGGGGAGTTCACTTACGTCGATGTTGGATAAGGTGGAAGAAACGCTTCTGAGTATGGCCGATGCGGCTAGCGACCGAGAGACTCGGGACCTTTATATCCAGGCCAAGGACAAGGCAAACGCCCAGCGCGCCGCGATCGAAGCGCAGTTCAAGAAACGCTTTGAGTCCGAGTTCGAGCAGCGCGCTAACAAGCAAGGCAAGATAAAGCAGGACGAGCCGGACAGTTTCGATATCTCCACATTGACCCTTGTCGATCACGACGCCTTAATCGAATCCCTCAAGGTTAAGGATCTCTCGACCAAAATGCGTGGTGTGTGCGATGAGGAACTGCGCGCGCTGGATCAACGCATCGGGGTCTTGCTCAAGGATCCCAATCTCAAGGACGACGATAATCCACTGGGTCCAGACACGATCTATAACGCCTTCAAACAAGCCTGCGATGAAATCGAGGCGAGTTTGAAGGTGAAGATGATCATCCTGAACCTCTTCGATCAGCATGTGCACACGGAAATTCAGGGCATCTACCGGGACATCAATGCACTCCTGATCAAGAACTCTGTTCTCCCGAAAATTCGCCTCGGATTCGGACGTTCCTTTATCTCCGGGGAGGCCAGCGGTGCCGCAGCGGGGGCCGCCATGGCGGCAGCGGGACACGCTAGGCTAGCGGCTCCCGCTGGTGGTGGAACGCCCGGCGCCGCGGGTTTCGGTGCACAAGCCACCACCTTGCCCGGTGGCGAGCAAGACTTTTTCGGAATGCTTCAAGGCCTCCTCGCTCGACAACATGGGGGGGGCATGCCGGTGGCAGGTGCTGCGGCGTCCTTCACGACTCTTTCGGGCTTTCCCGCTGGGTTTGAAGCCAGCACACCAGGGGAGTTTCCTAGCCTTGCAGCCCGTTTAGGAGCGGCGAGCGGTGCCGTGCGGATGCTCTCTGGTGAGGAGCTTCTGGTCGCCTTGACTCAGATGCAACAAGGCCACGCTTCCGTAGTCCAGGGGGTCCCCAATGCGCTCGCCGCCACCATCGCCGAGCCGGGTGGTGTGAACATTCTGCGGGACATCAAGACGACGCAGTTCGGCAAAGGCATGGGCGAGGTCGACAATATGACCCTCGACATCGTCGCCATGCTCTTCGACCACATCCTCGAAGACAAGAAGATACCGGACGCCATGAAGGCGCTCATCGGACGTTTGCAGATTCCAATCCTCAAGGTCGCCATCCTCGACAAGACCTTCTTTCAAAAAAAGCATCATCCCGCCCGCCGCATGCTCAACACCTTGGGCGAGTTCGGTCTAGGTCTAGGCCCTGACTTTCACACGTCCAATCTCCTATTCAAGCAAGTCGAGGCCATTCTCCAGAAGTTGATCGACCAATTCGAGGACGATCTCTCGCTATTCGAGAAAGCCGAAGCGGACCTCGAACGAGTTATCGAAACCGAGAACCGCCGCGCCGGCGAACAGGCCTCGCGCACCGCCAGACTATTGGAGCTTCGAGAAAAGCTCGAGGTCGCGCGCGCCACCGCGCAGAGGGAGATCAAGAAGCGCGCCGAATCAGGGCCGATGCCCCAGACCGTGCTGAAATTCCTCGCGGAGGAATGGATCAAACTTCTGGTCATGGCCCATGCTAAGTCGGGGTCCGGTAGCGATGCCTGGAAGAGCGCCACCGAGACCATGGACCAGCTGATTTGGAGCGTTTCGGCCAAGCCAAGCTCCGATGACCGCCGGCGGCTGGGAACCCTGCTGCCCGCGCTACTCAAGCGTATTCAGCGCGGGATGCAAATCGTGGGCACGCGCGCGGAGGTGCGCACCAAATTTCTGTCGAAACTCATGCGCTGCCACACCAAGGTGATCAATGGCGCGGCGGACTCCTTGCGCAAAGCGGCCCGAATCGCCGCTCAAGCCCCGCCGCCCTCTACGCCAGCGCCGGCGGCATCGCCCATGCCGCCGGAGATCCCCACACTCTGCGATGTAGTCGAGATGCCAACAGAGTCGTCCGAACCGGCGAGTACATTCGCACCGCGAAGCATATTGGAAGAACTCACCCCAACGCACCGGCCCTCTATTCGCGCGACGCCAGCCGCTGCCGTGGTGGAACCTCCCCTGCCCGCGGAGTTCGGATTCGATTCTTCCTCAGAAAGCTCCAGCGATGATTCGCTCCCGCCCGAGTTCGAAGAGGTCGCGGGTGCCAGCATGAGTTCCGAAATGGACGAGGACACGCGTTTGGCGGAAACGCTGCCCTCCTTCAAGTCCATGAGCATCAAGAACCCCTTCGGTGAGGGTGAGATCGAAGTGGAGGAGATTAGCCTTGATAACCTTCCGGCCTTTTCCTCAAACCAAGGGGGTAGAGGGGATACCCTGGCATCCCGGACCGGAGATGAGCACAGTCTTAAAGCGGGAAGCATGGCCGTGGGAACATGGATCGAGTTGCGCTCCGCGGACGACGCGCGGGTGCAAGCACGCCTATCTTGGATCAGCCCGCTCAAGGGTACCTATCTGTTCACCAACCGGCACGGCGCTAAAGTCGCGGAATTCTCTCTTTATCAGCTGGCCAAGGAGATGCGCCAGGGCGGCTGTGTGATCATGGAAGAAGTGCCGTTGTTCGACCGCGCCATGAGTAGCCTGGTGGGCGTGCTGCGTAAAGAAGGCTAATAGCGCCAGGCTTCGCATTCACTCCGGTAGCGCGCCTATACTCCGGGAACCCTCGAACCGAGACAAGGCTCCTTGAACGCTGTAAACCAAGACCTAAGCGGAGAAGTCATCTCCACCCATGGCCGCCACTACGTCGTGCAACTCGGCGATGGCAGCGAAATCCGCGGCTACCCCAAAGGTAAGAAGAGTGTCGTCGCCTGCGGAGACCGCGTGCTTGTCCGGCGATCGAGTAAAGATCAAGCGTCAATCGAGGCCGTGGGCCCGCGCCAGACCTTGTTGTACCGCTCCGATAAATTCCGGCAGAAGCTGATCGCCGCCAACGTCACCCAGTTGGCTATCGTAGTTGCGTCAAGCCCATCGTTTTACGATGAACTCATCACGCGTTGCTTGGTGGCCGCATCTCAACAAGATTTGCAAACCCTCATTGTGCTAAACAAATGCGACCTCATTGAAGAGACCCGGCACGCGATGCAGCGTCTTCAGGTTTACCGCGAGTTGAACTGCCGCATCGCTTCTGTCTCCGCGGTAGAAGATGTCTCGCCCCTACGACCTTACCTAATGGGCGAACGGACCGTGTTGGCCGGCCAATCCGGCATGGGCAAGTCCACCATCATTAACGGGCTGCTACCTGGCGCCAAGGCCACGGTCGGAGATATTTCATTGGCACTCGATTCCGGAAGGCACACCACGACCTACACGCGCTTGTATCGTTTGGACCCGGAAACTTCCATCATCGACTCTCCCGGTCTTCAGGAATTCGGCCTTGCGCACGTCACTCAAGAAGAGATCGTATGGGCATTCCCGGAGTTTCGGCCGTGGTTGGGGCAGTGCCGGTTCGCCAACTGCCTGCATCTGACCGAGCCCGGATGCGCGATGACGGCGGCGGCCGCATCGGTCAATCCCGAACGGCTGCGCATCTATCAAAAACTGGCTCGTGAAGCACAAGCCGTAGCGAAGAGTTACTAGGGTCTGTCAACAGACCCTAGCCCGTCCAGCGCGCGATCGTAACCAACAGCAGAATAGTCATCCAGATCACCGTGGCACGCCAGATCAAACCCACGGTGCTATCCAGCGCGTCGATATCCGGTTCGTCACCCATCCCTAGATCGGGTCTATCTTCCACCGTCTCCAAACGGCGCAAGGGGCCGCCCAGTTTGACACCCAAGGCACCCGCGCCACTCGCCAAAAGCGGCGCGTTGAACATATCCGGCCAAGCGCCCGCCTGAGTTCTCCAACAGAAAAACGCATCCTCGAAGTTGCCGGCCACGGCGAATCCCGTGGCAGTCAGGCGCGAAGGAATCCAATCGATCCACCTAAACGCCGTCTTCGCGAAACGCCCGAATTCCGTGAGTTCCGGACGCTCGTGGTGCGACCACTCCTCGCGCAAGATGGCGGCGAGGCGGTGCAGCACGGCGCCAGCGGGCCCGAGCAGCATCGCGAACAGAACCGGACCAAACACAAAGCGGTGTGCCGCGCGCAACCCTTCTTCGATGGTGAGTTTTGCTACGTCGCCCTGTTCGAATTCGGCCCGCGATTCCTTACGCCATTGCGCGATCAAGTCCTTCGCGCGCTGCTCATCGCCCGACCTTAACGCGCGCACGATCCCGGAAAAAAAATGGCTAACCTGGCGAAATCCGATGGTGAAATACAGAACGACAATATTCCAGGTCCACCCCAACAAAGGGTTGATTCGGTTCAGTGCCCAGGACAAGACCGCCACCGCGAGCACCGGCGGCAGCACGCTCACGCACCAGCTCAGCGCACCGTGAGAGGGGCGGCCTGCGTTGAGATAGCGCGCGATACGACCGGCGAGCACACCGAATACCCGGTCCGCTTGATTGGGATAAGGATGAGGCCGCACTTGCTCAAGGAGAAACGCGGCCAGCAGAGAAAGAAAGGTCATGGGGATGGATCTCGCCTGCGTGAGGGAACCTCGTCAGGCTATGCTAAGGAGCGGCCGGCTTCGCGAGGGCGGCCACCCTCTCCCGAGGGAACGACGCTGCGAAACTACAACACATCGCGCTTAGCTGACCCGCTGAAGTCCCAGTAGCCGCTCTCGGTTAACACGGATGGCTTCTTCTACCAAAGGCTGCAAACCTTCCACTTTGTCATCCACCATCCGCACGATTTGCTTACGCATGCGCGGATCCCAGAAGCGCTTGAGATGGTTGGCGATGCCTTCCATCGCCGCGGGCAGGTCGGGCTCCGCAGCGAAGAAGGCGCCGATCTGGTTGGCCATCTTGTATAGATGTTCGCCGTCCATTCGAATTACACGTTCACGCGTTGGCGGTTATCGAGCAACTTCTCTTGCTGCTCCGAGAAATCGCGAAAGTCCTTCTGCCACTCGGAGGGTTGCGTCACCGGCATCACCTGCACGGCCGTCACCTTGTACTCGGGACAGTTGGTGGCCCAGTCGGAATTGTCGGTAGTTATCACATTGGCACCGGACTCGGGGAAGTGGAAGGTGGTGTAGACCACGCCGGGCTGCACTCGCTCGGTGAGCGTGGCACGCAGTACGGTTTCGCCCGCACGGCTCTTGATACCCACCCAATCGTCCTGGCGAATGCCGCGTTCCTCGGCGTCGTGCGGATGAATTTCCAAGCGGTCCTCATGGTGCCAACGATTGTTCTCCGTACGGCGCGTCTGCGCCCCCACGTTGTACTGCGACAAGATACGTCCCGTGGTCAACAACAACGGGTACATGCGCGTGACCTTTTCTTCCGTGGCGACGTACTCGGTGATGATGAACTTGCCCTTGCCGCGAACGAATTCATCGATGTGCATCACGGGCGTGCCTTCGGGCGCGTGGTCGTTACAAGGCCATTGCACGCTGCCCAGTCTGTCGATCTTTTCGTAGGTTACGCCGGTGAAAGTCGGCGTCAGGCGCGCGATCTCATCCATGATTTCGGAGGGATGCCTGTACGGCATGGGGTAACCCAATGCCTCGGACAAGGCGGCCGTCACCTGCCAATCTTCCATCCCGCATACTGAGGGCATGACTTTGCGCACGCGCGATATGCGGCGCTCGGCGTTGGTGAACGTACCATCCTTCTCCAGGAACGACGAGCCTGGGAAGAACACGTGGGCGAACTTGGCGGTTTCGTTCAAGAAAAGATCTTGCACCACTAGACACTCCAACGCGCTCAGCGCGGCGGTGACGTGTTGCGTATCCGGATCCGATTGCCCCAAGTCCTCGCCTTGCACGTAGAGCGCCTTGAAGCTGCCGTCCAAGGACGCATCGAACATGTTGGGGATGCGCAGTCCCGGCTCGTTATCCAGCTTGACGCCCCAGGTCTGCTCGAACAGCGCGCGGGTCTTGTCATCGGACACATGGCGGTAGCCGGGAAACTCGTGTGGGAAGGAGCCCATGTCGCAAGAGCCTTGCACGTTGTTTTGGCCACGCAAGGGGTTCACACCCACACCAGGCCTGCCGATGTTGCCGGTGACCATCGCCAAATTGGCGATGCCCATCACCATGGTGGAGCCTTGGCTGTGCTCCGTGACGCCCAAACCGTAGTAGATGGCGCCGTTGCCGCCGGTGGCGAACAAGCGAGCGGCTGCGCGCACTTCAGCGGCCGGGACTCCGGTTTCTTTCTCCAGCGCCTCGGGAGAATTTTTCGGCAGCGCGATGAAGGCCTTCCACTTGGCGAATTCCTTCGTGTCGCAGCGCGCGGCCACGAAATCGTCTTTCGCCAAGCCTTCGGTG
The DNA here is from genome assembly GCA_046714645.1 of Burkholderiales bacterium. Classification (GTDB taxonomy): domain Bacteria; phylum Pseudomonadota; class Gammaproteobacteria; order Burkholderiales; family SHXO01; genus SHXO01. The sequence goes on from JBKKAO010000142.1 coordinate 15,065, forward strand.
ACCACCGTGTGCGCCAGCGCATTGATAATCGCGACGTTAGTGCCGGGCCTAAGTTTCAGGTGATGGCTGGCTTCGACGTGAGGTTGGCGCACCAGATCGATCTTGCGCGGATCGACGACAATCAGCTTCGCACCTTCGCGCAAGCGGCGTTTCATTTGCGATGAGAACACGGGGTGCGCGTCCGTGGGATTGGCGCCGATCACCAGGATGACGTCGGATTGCATCACGGAATCGAAATCCTGCGTGCCGGCGGATTCACCCAAGGTCTGCTTCAGACCATAGCCCGTAGGCGAGTGGCAGACACGCGCGCAAGTGTCCACGTTGTTGTTGCCGAAGGCGGCGCGCACGAGCTTTTGCACCAGATAGGTTTCTTCGTTGGTGCACCGCGAAGAAGTGATCGCACCCACGGATGAGCGGCCGTACTGCTGCTGGATACGCTTGAACTCGGAGGCGGTATAGGCGATGGCTTCGTCCCAGCTCACTTCCTTCCACGGATCGGTGATCTTGGCGCGGATCATGGGCTTCTTGATGCGATCCGGATGGGTTGCGTAACCCCAGGCAAAACGGCCCTTCACACAGGCGTGGCCATGGTTGGCTTTGCCGTCCTTGTCGGGCACCATGCGCACGACTTGGCTGCCTTGCATCTCCGCTCGGAACGAGCAACCCACGCCGCAGTAGGCACAGGTGGTGATGGCGCTGTGATCGGGCTGGCCCGCGTCCACGATGGATTTTTCCATGAGCGTGGCCGTCGGGCAGGCCTGCACGCAGGCTCCGCAGGACACGCACTCGGAGTCCATGAAGTTTTCCTTCTGGCTGGGCGAGATCATCGAAGCGAAACCACGCGCATCCACGGTCAAGGCGAAGGTGCCTTGCACGTCTTCGCAGGCCCGCACGCAGCGCGAGCACACGATGCACTTGGTGGGGTCGAAGCTGAAGTAGGGATTGGATTCGTCTTTCTTGGCGGAAAAGTGGTTGGCGCCGTCGTACCCGTAGCGCACTTCTCGCAAGCCCACCACGCCCGCCATCTCTTGCAACTCGCAGTTGCCGTTGGCGGGGCAGGTTAGGCAATCCAACGGATGGTCAGAGATGTAGAGTTCCATCACCCCCTTTCGGATCTTAGCCAACTGGTCGGTCTGGGTGCGGCCCTTCATGCCCGGTTCTGCCAAGGTAGTGCAGGAAGCGGGATAGCCTTTGCGGCCTTCGATCTGCACCAAGCACAGGCGGCAGGAGCCAAAGGCGTCCATCATGTCGGTCGCGCACAGTTTGGGAATCTTCACGCCGCAATCCATGGCGGCGCGCATCACCGATGTACCCGCCGGAACGCTCACCGGCTTGCCATCGATCTCAAGGGTGACTTGCTGGGTTGCGCGGCTAGCGGGTGTGCCGAAATCGATTTCCTTGACTGAGTACATATCGCATCTCCTTCCTGGCCGGGCCAGGTGACTCACTTGCGGCTACTTCTCGAAGTCTTGCCTGAAATGCTCCAGTGCGCTCATCACCGGAAACGGCGTCATTCCGCCCAGAGCACAGAGCGAACCATGCAGCATGGTATCGCACAGGTCCTGTAGCGTTGCAAGGTTCTTATCGCGCTGCTCTCCGGCGACGATCCGGTCGATCACCTCTACCCCGCGCGTAGAGCCAATTCTACAGGGTGTGCACTTGCCGCAGGACTCGATGGCGCA
>JBKKAO010000143.1:0-4134 GCA_046714645.1 Burkholderiales bacterium
AAGCCGACGTCCCGGTTTCGCCCATGAACAGCGTCGAGGACGTGATTTCGGATTCTCATCACATCGCAGCGGGATTCTTTTCCCTCGAAGATCATCCCAGCGAAGGAAAGATCAGAACCATGCGCACGCCTACGACCTGGTCGGAATCTCCTCCACCCGCCATGGGATTCGTGCCGCGCCTGGGCGAGGATTCGGCACAGGTGTTGTCGGAGCTGGGATATAGCGACAGCGAGATCAGGGACCTTGCGCAACGAGGGGTTACGCTATGTCCTTCGCCGTAGCTTGACCCTATGGACTTCTCGCTCACGCCAGAGCAACTCGCCATCCGCGACTCGCTCGCCAAGCTCTGCGAGCGTTTTGATGCCGCCTATTGGGCCGAGCGAGACCGCACGAGTAGTTTCCCTGCGGATTTCTTTCAAACCATCGCGCACGCGGGATGGCTGGGCATCGCCATGCCTCAAGAGTACGGCGGCGCTGGGTTGGGCATCACCGAAGCGGCGCTTATGATGGGGACCATCAGCGAGTCCGGTGCGGGGTTTTCCGGCGCATCTAGCGTGCACATGAATATTTTCGGGTTGAATCCGGTGGTGAAGTTCGGCACCGATGCGCAGAAGAAGCGCTGGCTTCCCCCTCTTATTCGCGGCGAGCAACAGGCCTGTTTCGCGGTGACGGAACCCAATTCCGGTTTGAACACAGCCAAGCTTCAGACCTCCGCACAACGCGCGCGCGATCACTACGTCATGCATGGACAGAAGATCTGGACATCGACCGCCCAGGTCGCCCACAAGATGCTCATCCTGGCTCGCACGTCGGCGGCGGTTACGAAACCCACGGATGGGCTCTCGCTGTTCTATACCACTCTCGATCGCCGGTATGTGGAGGTGAGGGAGATTGGCAAGATGGGCCGCGCGGCCGTGGATTCCAATATGCTTTTCATCGATCAACTGCCCGTGCCCGCCGATGACTTGATCGGGGAGGAAGGCAAAGGCTTCGACTACCTGTTGCACGGATTCAATCCGGAGCGCGTCCTGATCGCCGCCGAAGCGGTGGGCTTGGGGCGGGCAGCCTTGGCACGCGCCACGCAATACGCCAAGGAGCGCATCGTATTCGACCGGCCCATCGGCCAAAACCAAGCCATCCAACACCCCTTAGCGCGCTGCTGGATGGAATTAGAGGCCGCCAACCTCATGGTATTCAAAGCTGCGGCGCTTTACGACGCTGGGAAGCCTTGCGGCGCAGAGGCCAACGCCGCCAAATACTTAGCAGGTGAAGCGGGGTTTCGCGCCTGCGAACAAGCCGTGTTCACGCTTGGGGGTATGGGTTACGCGAAGGAGTACCATGTCGAACGTTACTTCCGCGAATCACTGATCCCGCGCTTGACCCCTGTTTCACCCGAACTTATTCATTGTTTTATCGCGGATAAGGTTCTGGGTTTACCGAAATCCTATTGAAGATAGGCAACTGTCCTTGATATTTCCGGTCGAAGCCCCCAGTATCCCCTTGCCCTCACTCACAGGAGTTACATCAATCAAATGAATAGCACCCCTCGCAAATGGATGTCGCGACTCGCTGTCATCGCCATCGCTCTAGGCAGCACGTTCGCAATGGTCGCCCAGGATTCGGAAGCAGCCAGGCGCTTCGGCGGTGGAAAAAGCTTTGGGCGGCAGTCTTCCAACCTGAATAAGCAGGCCGCACCCCCCAATGCGGCGGCACCCACCCAATCCCAAGCTGCCCCCGGGGCCGCCCAGCAGCCGCAGCGTAACCGCTGGTTAGGTCCTCTTGCCGGCATTGCCGCCGGGTTAGGACTCGCGGCGCTGTTTTCGCATCTGGGCCTATCGGAGGGCTTCGGCAGTATTCTCATGATCTTGCTGTTGGTCATGGCAGGCGTGTTCGTCTGGCGCATGCTTCGGCGAGGCCCAGCCAACTCAAGCGTGCAACGCCGCGAGGCCGTCTACGCTGGCGCGAGCCCGGCCCCGAGCCACAGACCGCAAGTCTCGGCGCCCGTGCCCGGCGGCGCGTCGAATTCGGTGATGTCCTCCTTCACTGACGCCGCGACCTGGGGAATTCCCGCGGATTTCGACAAGGAAGGTTTCGAGCGCAGCGCCAAGGTGCATTTCATCCGCCTGCAAGCGGCCTGGGACGCGAAGGAACTGTCAGACATTCGCGAATTCACCACCCCGGAAATGTATGCCGAAGTAAAAATGCAACTCTCCGAAGCCAAAGATGAGAAGACTCAAACCGAAGTGGTCGACGTAGAGGCCGAAGTCCTAGGTGTCGAGACCGGCTCGAGCGAAGATTTGGCCAGTGTGCGCCTCAAGGGCACTATCCGGGAGGCCCCCAACGCGCCGGCCGAACCGTTCCAGGAGGTCTGGAACCTGGCAAAGCCCAAGAACGGCCGGACCGGCTGGCTTCTCGCGGGCATCCAGCAGATTCAGTAGAAGTTCTTTTCTCCCGCGAAACGGCGGCCTGCGGGCCGCCGTTTTTGTTTGGCCACGGGCCACGCCGGAGACGGTTTTCCGTTTCCCGGGCGGCCAATAGCATGCATGGGTTGGTTGAACTCGCGAAGGCCAACAATATTGCCGTGACCTCTGTGGCCAAGGGATGAAGCGCCGTCGCCTGGCGCGCCGCGCGGCGATTTCCTGATAGCATCCTTCCCCTTTGCCATAGCGGCGGAACGACAATAACTACCGGAGGAGCACATGAGTAACGTTTATGGCGCCCAGCATCGCGCCTTGCAAGACCAATTCGACACGCGGCGCTTGGCGGATTTGATCGAGGGCGGATTCATCGCCAAGGAAGTCGATCCCAACAACAAAGCCTTCATCGAATCGCGTGACATGTTTTTCCTGTCCACCGTCGATCAGAACGGCAACCCCACCGTCTCCTACAAAGGCGGCGATCCGGGCTTCGTGCGTGTGGTGGATAGCAAGACCATCGCCTTCCCCTTCTACGACGGTAACGGCATGTTCTACTCCTGGGGCAACATCACCGGTAACGCCAAAGTGGGCATGCTATTCATCGATTTCGCCACGCCTAACCGCCTGCGCGTACAGGGCACGGCCAAGGTCGATATGAACGACCCGCTCATGATGGATTATGTCGAAGCCCAAGGCATCGTGAGAGTCACTGTCGAAGACATGTGGCCCAACTGCCCGCGCTATGTCCATCGCTACCAGAAGGTGAAGACCTCCCGTTACGTGCCGCGCGAGGCTTGCGAAACCCCGCTCGCTGGGTGGAAACGGATCGACATCGTCCAAGATGCCCTCCCTGCCAAGGATCAAGGCAAGGCCGGAAAGGCCGGGGGATTGGTCAGCGTCGAAGACTGGTACGGGAAGCTGTATCAAGGCAGCGAAGAAGCGTAAATCCGTGAGGGGTGGTGGGTGCCTTTGGCATCAATCCGTCTTTTGAGGAATAGCCGATGTTGACTCAGAATGAAATCGCGCACTACCACGAACGTGGCTACGTCATCCCTGACTTTCGTCTGCCGGACGAACTACTCAGGCGGTTGCAAGGAGGTTTGGGTGAATTACTTGCTACCTATACCGACGTCAAGCAGGAAGACTTGGCGAACCCTCACATGCTGCCGCCCGTGGATGGCCCGAACGCTAACCCCTTCGTGACCGCGGCCCGGCATCCGGCGTTGCTGGACATGATCGAGCAATTGACCGGCCCCGACATCATCCTGTGGATCACGCGCATCTTGTGCAAACCGGCGGTGAAGGGGCGCGAGGTGCCCTGGCATCAGGACGGGGAGTATTGGCCCATGCGACCTTTGGCCACCTGCTCCGCCTGGGTTGCCATCGATCCGGTGTCCACGGTGAATGGCTGCATGCGCTTCATTCCAGGCTCGCACAAGCAGCAAGAGTTATATCGCCACCACGTCGCCAACCGCGAGGATCTTGTCCTCAACCTGGAACTCGATCAAGATCAGTTCAATGAACGCGACGCCGTGAATGTCGAATTGCAACCCGGCCAGATATCGCTCCACGACGTGCGTCTCATTCATGGGTCGCTTGCCAACAACTCCGGTCAGCGGCGCGGCGCGCTCATCATGCGCTACATGCCCGCCACGTCGCACTACGACCGATCGCTGGTCGACAAGCGCCGCGACAACAGTCCCTTCAACATCTACGA
>JBKKAO010000144.1:0-3004 GCA_046714645.1 Burkholderiales bacterium
CCGAGCTGAACTCAACGGATTTCGAAAGCCGGCATCTCGCGATCCTGGAAGGCGAGCGCGCGGGGTACGCGGCCATCCCCACGCTGAAGCAAAAGATTGCGGAACGCGAAACCCGCTACCGGGAAGCCGCACAATCCTCCGTTCGATAGGAGCCCTCATGATCGTTGACTGGTACTTCGATTACTTATCACCCTTCGTCCATCTGCAAGCGGAAGATTTTCACCGCCGCGGATGGCCGCTCGAGTTGCGCTGCAAGCCCGTGGTGTTCGCGGGCCTGCTTGACCACTGGGGCCAACTCGGGCCGGCGGAAATTCCCGCCAAGAAGCGCTTCATCTTTCGGCAATCCCTTTGGCGGGCGAACGAGATGGGAATGAGCCTGCGCGTGCCGCGCTTGCATCCCTTTCATCCGATCAAATTGTTACGTCTGACCATCGCCATCAACGCAACACCGGAGCAGGTGTTGGAGATTTCCCGTTTTGTTTGGCGCGATGGCCACGTCGCGGAAGATGATGCGGACTATCAGCAACTCCTGCGGCGCCTAGGCGTAACCAACGCCGAAGAGCGCATTGCCTCGGCCGAGGTCAAGGACCAATTGCGCAGCAACGCAGAAGAAGCCATCGCGCGCGGCGTGTTTGGCGTGCCGACGCTTTTCGCGGACGGGGAGTTGTTCTGGGGGGCGGACGCGACCGGCATGTGTATGGCCTATCTCAACCATGATCCGATCTTCGCATCCGGCGAAATGCGCGCCCTCGACTCCATCACCGTGGGCGCGGTGAGAAAGCGCTAAGGCCCAACCCCCATCCCATATACGGCGATCAGCTCCAGAATCGCGGGGTGAAGAATCAAGTTCCCAGCGAAGGCAAAGCCATTGTTCACTACGAAGAAGTGCCAGATGGAGCTCGCCAAGAGCCTGCAGGGCAACTGGCGCGCCGAACACCTGTTCGCGCTCAAGCAGGCGCTGGACGCATTCGACTTCGCCGGTATGCAACTGGCCGAGTGCGACCGCCAGATCGAGTTGCAATTGCACAGCCTGCAAGTTCACGAGGGCGAGCCGGCCAAAGGCAAGAAGCGCGGCCGGGCACGCAATGCGCCCAAGTTCGATCTGCGCACGCAACTGTTCAAGATGTGCGGCGTGGACCTCACGCGCATCGACGGCATCGATGTCACGACTGCGCTGGCCGTCGTCTCGGAGATTGGCGTGGACATGTCGCGCTTCCCCACCATCAAGCCCTTCACCTCCTGGCTGGGCCTGTGCCCGGGTACCAAGATCACCGGCGGCAAAGTCATGAGCGGCAAGACCAAGCGCGTGGCCAATCGCGCCGCCCAGGCCTTGCGTGTGGCCGCCGCCGCGCTGCGCAGCAGCAAGTCGGCGCTGGGGGCGTACTTCCGCAGGTTGTGCTCACGCATGGACAAGCCCAAAGCGGTCACCGCCGCGGCGCACAAGCTGGCGCGGCTGATCTACACGATGCTCACCAAGGGCGAGGAATACACCGACCAAGGCCAGGACTACTACGAAGAGCGCTACCGTGAACGCCTCCTGCGAGCCCTCTCGCAACGTGCCGCCAAGCTCGGCATGCAGATGGTCCCCATAAAGCAACCGGCTTGAACGCCCATTCCAAATCAATCACTTGGAAGGAGTTTCTTGAGAGAGCACACGCTTCGTGAGCAGAGGTTCAACGACCTGAGATAAGCCTCGACCAAGCTCTAAGTGTTGCTCAGCATCAAGATGGACACCATCTACATTGCTTGAAGTGGTTACGGTCCCTGCATCAAAGAATGGGCAGGCGAGTTCCTCGCAGACATTCCTGTACGCGGTGGCGAGCCCAACACACTTCCTTTCTCCACCTTCAAACTTGGGCGCGATTGGGCCGCTGGGGGTGCGTATGGGCGGCGGCGCGACGACCAGCACTTGAGGCACGGGCATACCAGGTTCAATGGGTGCGCTACGAATCGCGGACACGAGCGCAACAATACCCTGGGACGAATGCCAAGCGTTGTGTTCGTGCATAGATTGAAAGTCGTTTGTTCCGAGCATGAGAACAACAAGCTCAAGCGGGGAGTGAATTTCGATCCGCTGAGCTAGACCGACAAGACCGTTTCGCCCGGGTTTGAACGGATCGTCCCACACAGTGCGACGACCATTAAGGCAGTCTTCGATGACGCGAACCTTCCTACCAGAAGCACAGAGCGCGATTTCCATGACGCCTGGCCAACGCTGCCCAAATGCCAGACGCTTCCGTGTCGTCGGAACAATGCCCCACGACAAAGAATCGGAGTAGACGAGAACGTGCTGCATAAGCGCTCCGTGACGTGTGCTCTAAACGAAGTTGTAGAAAAACCTTGGCGCGATATTGCTCCTGTCATTTGCGTCGTGCAATATCCCGTCATCGATTTGATGTGGAGACGAACGCGCGATGACCCGCTACAAACGCATCGACACCGGCATGAAGTTACTTCCCGTCGATCTTTCCGTCCAGTTACTGCCCGGTACCTTCGAACACGCACTGTCCCACCTGCTCGATCACGAACGCGATCTGCGCCCGCTTGATGCGCGCTTTCGCAACGCCGAGGGCGGCGCCCCGGCTTACGCTCCGGCCGCCCTGCTCAAGGTTATCCTGTTCGCCTACTCCAGGGGCATGATCCGAAGCTGCGATATCGCCCAAGCGTGCCAGGAGAATGTTACCTTCATGGCCTTATCGGGCGACAGCATTGCGCACTTCACCACGATTGCGGGTTTCGTGCGCGAACTCAAGGAAGAAATCGCCAATCTCTTCACCCAAGTGCTGTTCCTGTGCGATGCCCAGGGCTTAATCGGGCGCGAGAGGTTCGCCATCGATGGGGTGAAACTGCCCAGCAATGCCAGCAAGGCCAGGAGCGGCACCCGCGCGGAGTTCGAGCGCCAAGCCGTCAAGATCGAGGCGCAGGTCAAGAAGATGCTCGAGCGTCACCGCGAAGCCGATGAACAGCCCGAACCAGACTTGGCCCAGAAAGAAACCGCGCGCAT
>JBKKAO010000145.1:0-3229 GCA_046714645.1 Burkholderiales bacterium
CATCGTGTTTCCGCTGTGGGTGCTGCGAAGAACCGGTTCACAAAAAGTTGATTAAGCTCGGAACTCGAATGCATCGCTCATGCCGCTACGGTCATTGAGGGCAATTAGCAGCCGCGAACTACCAACGCAGTACGCGGATTCCGAGCCAAACGAACTCAGAGGCTTAAGGAGAGGTGAATGAGGATGGAGGCCTACCGGCCAGAGCCGCCAAGATTTTCAGATGTCGCAGCGCAACACCTTCACATCAAACAGCGACTCGCCGCGGCTTTGCGAGCGTTCGCGAAGTACGGGCTCGACGAAGGGGTGGCGGGCCACATGACGGCGCGCCATCCCTCGCGGCCCGGCTGCTTTTGGTGCAATTCCTACGGGGTCCACTCCGCTCGCGAAGTACCCCTTATTCGGGTCCGTGACCGTTAAGGTGTGTGGCGGCTTTAGCCATGAGTCACGCCGCACCAACGAACCATGAATAGCGCCAGAACCGTACACACACGCCGCGCACTTTCCAGGCAGACCGACTCGTCTATGCCATGAATGTGCTGCGCTTCGGGGCCATAGCAGGTCGCCGGAGTGGAGCCGTATAGATTGAATACTCTGATGTCCGTGGTGCCTGACATGTCCATCCACTGCGGTGGGACGCCGCACACGCGTTCATGGCTTGCGCGCAGTACGTCAATGGATGGATGGGCCGTGTCCACGATGCATCCTTCGGATTGCAGACCCGCGTAGGTGACGCGAACGATCACGCCGTGAAGCTTGGGATCATCTTGCGTGACCTGCTTCAACACGGATTCCACCGCTTGCTGAGCCTGCTTGACGCTCGTCCCGGGGTAGAAACCAATGCGGATATCCATCACACAACGGGTCGCCACGGACGAGTGCCATTCACCCCCGCGAATCTTGCCCAGATTGAAGTTGATGGGCCGCTCGTGATTCAAGAAAGACGGATGGCGGTGCGCGGGCTCGTTCCAGTGCGCTTCCAAGCGCTTCAATCCTTGGTAGAGCGTGAAGGCGGCTTCGATGGCGTTAATCCCGCGCTGGGCTTGAAAAACATGCGCAGGCCGTCCCAGCACTTCGACGCTCAACCAGAGCACGCCCACCTGCACCCGCAACACCGTTTCTTGAAAGGGTTCAGGAATGATGGCGGCCTCAGCCCGGTAACCTTGCGCTAGGCACGCTAGGGCACCGTTGCCGGTGCACTCCTCCTCGACGACGGACTGCAGGTAGACGGGCGCGGCGGGCTCAAGACCGAGTTGGCGGAGGGTGCGATAGGCGATAACGTAGGCCGCGATCCCCGCCTTCATGTCCCCAGCGCCGCGGCCGTAGAGCCGGGCGTTGTCCACCCGTGGCTCGAAGGGCGGTGAACTCCAGAGTTCTTCTGCGCCCACCGGGACCACGTCGATATGGCCGTTCAGGATCAATGAGTGGCCCGATCGCTTGGAGGGTTCATGCACGCCCACGATATTGTCATGCCGGTGCCAGTGGCCGGTGGGGGGCGCGTAGCCCGGCATGCCCTCCAACTTCTTAGGGTCCACGGGAAAGCGATCGGTCTTCAGCCCCATGGCTTGAAAGAGGCCTTCCATGAAATCCTGAGCGCTGGCCTCTTCCCCCATGAGGCTCGGAAATCGCACCAAGGCGGCCGTGAGTTCCTCCAAAGCCTTCGCGTTTTCGTTCACCGCCGCGATGATCTCGGCTTCCAAGGTGGGGTCTACTGTGGCGTCTAGCATGTTGCGTTACCGGTATGAGTGGCCGACAGATTAACTTGAATTGTTGCGGTTGACCAAGAGGCCGGGCATGATTCACTCTCTATCATGGACGACGAGTGACTATGCATTCGATTAGGAAAACAAAACAATGAAAGTGCTAGTCCTGGGTGCGGGCGTCGTGGGGACCACGAGCGCGTGGTTTCTCTCCAAACTCGGGCATGAAGTGGTAGTGGTCGACCGCCAGCCGGTGGCGGCTTTGGAAACCAGTTTTGCCAACGCGGGACAGATTTCCGCGAGTCATGCGGAGCCTTGGGCAAACCCTGGGGCACCGATGACCATTATGAAATGGCTGGGACGAGAAGACGCGCCCTTGCTTTTTCGCCTGCGCGCCGACGCGTCGCAGTGGGCGTGGGGACTACGGTTTCTACGAGAATGCTTGCCTGGGCGCACGCGACACAACACCCTACAGCTCTTGTCTCTAGGGGTGTACAGCCGCAAGGTCCTTAAGAAGCTGCGCGAAGAAACCGGAATACGCTACGATCATTTAGAGAATGGCATTTTGCATCTGCATAGCGAGATAAAGTCCTTCGTCAACGCGGCCGGTCATGCGCAGATGTACTCCAAGATGGGGTGCCGCATCGATGTGCTGACCGCGAAGCAATGCATCGAGACCGAGCCCGCGCTTGCGGATTCAAAGGTGGCGCTGGTGGGCGGTACCTTCGCGCCAGAGGACGAATCTGGTGATGCCCACGCGTTCACCCGGGCCCTGGAGGAGTACTCGATCGCCCATGGGGTGAGCTTCCTATTCGGTAAAACGGTGGAGGGATTCGATGTTGAAAAATCCGAGATCAAGGGGGTACGGGTGTGCGACTTGGAGGGGCGCAAGGAAATCATCACGGCGGATGCCTACCTCGTTTGCCTCGGGAGCTATAGTCCCGTATTGCTGCGCGGCCTGGGCATTCATATCCCGGTATTTCCGGTGAAAGGTTATTCCGTGACGATCCCCATCGAGAATCCCCAACATGCGCCGCAGGTGAGCGTCACCCATCAGTCATTCAAGATCGCATGCTCGCGACTGGGTTTGCGATTACGCGCGGCGGGAACCGCGGAGTTGGCGGGCTACGACACCACGGTGACGGCTGCGCGATGTGAAGCCCTGCTTGATCGCGTGAAAGAGCTTTTTCCGCAGGCGGGCGGATTCGACCAGGCGCAGCGTTGGGCCGGTCTTCGCCCCGCCACACCGAGCAACGTTCCCCTCATCGGCAAGATGCGCTATCCCAACCTGTTCATCAATACAGGCCACGGAACCCTTGGGTGGACGCTTGCCTGCGGATCCGGCCAGGCCATCGCGGGAATCATCTCCGGACAAAAACCCGAAGTGTCCTTCGGGTTTTTGTAGCGTGTTTTTTGACTTCACTCCATCTCTTCCTTTTCCGGGGGGCTGTGGTGAGGGGGCATCTTCCCTCCTCCCTCCTCCCTTCTCCCTTCTCCCTCTTAGTCCATCAGCCCTTCCTCAAAGCATCGCG
>JBKKAO010000146.1:0-2773 GCA_046714645.1 Burkholderiales bacterium
AACTATAAGTGCGACCTGGTAATGGGAATCCCGGCCAATTACGATCAAGCCTCCCCCACCCTGCCCTACTTCCGTTCCGTTTACGCGCTGGTCATCCCGGATGTGGGTGAGACCAAGGGCGTCAAGACCGAAGTGCAGTTCCTGGCGCTACCCAAGGACTTGTTGAGCAAGCTGCGCATCGGTGTCTATACCAGGTCTCCCGCCGCGCAGTGGATGGTGCAAAACGGCCTCATTGATCAAGCCGCGCTCTACCTTTCGCTAAACGCGGATCCCGATCGGTATCCCGGCGAAATTATCGAGCGCGATCTGGCGGCTGGAAAGATCGATGCGGCCCTGGTCTGGGGCCCCGTCGCGGGCTTTTTCGCGCATCGGGTCCAGTCCAAACCGCTGAAGGTGATTCCTCTGCAATCCAAGCCCGGCAGCCTACTGGATTTCCAAATCGCCATGGGCGTGCGCCACGAGGACAAGGCATGGAAGGCCAAGGTACAAAGCCTGATCACGGAGAACCACAAGGAGATTCTTGGCATCCTTCGACAATACCGGGTACCCCTCCTCGACCAAGACGGGAACCTCATGCAGTAGACGGCATGACCCTACGCCACTGACCGTCCGCGCCGTTGTTAGAAATACGACTGTGTTAACGGGGAGTGGTAGCGATGAAAGTCATCCACAAGATGCTTGCAGTAGCGGTAGGTAATCTCACCTTCGCCTTCATGGCGTTGCCGGTCCTTGCGGTTCCTGACCGCGCGGAAGTTATCGAGCGCGCTGCAAGCCTAGTCAAAGTACAGGCCTTCGACGAGCACAATAAAACGTTCTTCGGGACCGGCGTGGTTATCGCACCCGGAAGAGTGGTCACAAGTTGCCATGTCACTCGCCGCAGCGCTCAGATCGTGGTGGTTCACCGAAGCGGGACCTACCAAGTGTCAGGCCAAGCCGCCGATATCGACCACGATCTGTGCGTGCTCGACGTACCCGCCCTGACCGTACCGGCGCTAGAGGTCGGCGCAAGCCACCGCTTACGAGTAGGCCAACCCGTGTGGGCCATGGGTTTCGAGGGAGGCGCGGGGCTTCAGTTTCGCACCGGCTTCGTGCGCGCGCTGCACAAACATGATGGCGCTTGGGTCATCGAGTCCACCACGGCGTTTACCTCAGGCTCCTCCGGCGGCGCCCTCATGGACGATCAGGGCCGCCTCGTCGGCCTGCTTACCTATCGTCTGCGGGGGGACCGGCGTTCCTACTTTTCCGTTCCCATGGAATGGCTCTCCCGCTTGGGGGCCGGGCTGGAAGTGCTGCCCGAAGTCCTTCCCGTTGCCGGTGGCATGGCATTTTGGCAGCGCGGCGCCGAGGATCTCCCTTACTTCTTGCGGGCCCACCGTCTGGTGATCGAATCCAACTGGCACGCTTTGCTTAGCCTGACCGATGCCTGGCTCCTCATGGATGCCACCAATGCCGAGGCCTGGTGGTATCGTGGCGCCGGATTGGAAATGCTCATCGAGGGCAGCACCGCCGCCGGTGCCTATCAGCAGGCCCTCGCTCTGGAACCCGGCTTCATCCCCGCGCTGTTGAGCCTGGGGCGATTGTTCGCCGAACTGGGCGATCTGAACGAGGCGCAGCGCATTCTCGCAATACTATCTGGCATCGACGTTGAACTTGGCTCCTGTCTTTCGCATCGAATAACGCACAAGGCGCAAGCGCCGCCCAACGAGACCCTTCATGAAACGTGCTCTTCCCTTTGGATTTCCCTTTAACCTCGCTGTCTATAGTTTATTTTTCTACGGATGCATCGGTCTCGTTTGGGCTGGCCAACCCATCTCGCCTGCTGAGCAGCGTCTGTTTCTCGAGCACCATCTGAGCAATGCCGCGCAGGTGGCGACCCTGCGCTACACTCTGCGGCACGGCGGAACGCTTGAAGCACCCTTCTCCGATGAAGTCAAAGTCAAGCTCGGCAAGGCGGCGGGCGCTCGCCCGTCTCAGGTGGAGTTTTTGTACGGAGAACGAGCCCTTAAGCTTCCCGATATCGAGGCCGCGCAAGCCAATCCGGTCATCCTGGGTTTCTTGGAGCGAGATGTGCGAGAGATGCAACGGCTCACCAAGGGACAGGCGAATTACTTCCGCAAGCGCGTGCGCATGGCCCTGGCCGAATCGGCCACGGTGGACCAAGTGGACATCGAGTATTCCGGAAAAACCATTCCTGCTTGGCGTATCCGCATTACGCCCTATCAAGACGACCCATTGAAGCCACGCTTCGCGCGCTACGCCAACAAGACCTACAGCTTTACGCTATCGGACACAATCCCAGGGTGGGTGGTCGAAATGCGCACCGTGACCCAGGGAAGCAGCGCGGCACCGCTCATCGAAGAAGTCTTGAGTTTCGGAGGAGCGGACCCGTGAGCTTTCGCTCGCTGGGGATCGCGGCCCTGCTGGCTTTGCCTTCCATGGGTGAAGCACAGATCGCCGATTACCCCACGCTGGATCGCATCCTATTTGTCGAGGAATGCGTTCGAAATCATCCCGAGCGCCATCGCCAGGAAATGATCTACAAGTGTGCCTGTGCCATGGACGCCCTCGCACAGGACATTCCCTACTCGCAATACACCGACGCCTCCACCGCGGCCCATGCCAGCACCATCGCGGGCGAGCGCGGCAACGTCGCGCGAGGTGACGAGGTGCGCGAGCAGGCCAAACGCTTCCGCATGTCCCTTGCCAAAGCCTACAAATCCTGCTTGATCTCGCCCTAGGAACCGCCATGCGTTCGATTTTCCTTATCGCCGCC
>JBKKAO010000147.1:0-5548 GCA_046714645.1 Burkholderiales bacterium
GGGTCGAATAGCTTGGTCGTAAAGCTCCAACGCTTTCGGTAGATTTCCGAGATCCATGTGGTAGAGGGCCAAGTGCCAATAGTTGTGATAGGCCAAGCCGTTCTCGACCGCCCAATCGGGCATGCGCGTGGTCAGCCACCCGATACCTTCGTGCTGGCGCCCTTGCATCTCCATGACGTGGGCCACGGAGTGCACGCCCCATGCATCGCGGGGATTGATCTCCACCGCTCGCCGGCCTGTTTGTTCGGCCCGATCATAGGCCCCGGTTTCTTCCAACCCGAAGGCGTGCATGCCGAGCACGAATCCGTAGCCGGGAACTTGCTCACTCCATTCTGGTAACACTTGAGCGATGCGGTCTCGTAGCCATTGACTATGTCCCAGCAGAAAATCGCCTTGGTGCGCGAGCAACAGGGCGAGTAAGTCACGGGGCCACAACACCAGCACGCGTCCCCAGGTGGCGACAGCACGCTCGAAATCTCCGTCCAGCCAGGCGCGCAAGGCGGCGATGTGTCCACGCTCACGCTCGTTGGCACGGGTACTCAAAGACTCGGCGGCTTCCACACTGGCGCGCAGGGCGGGAATTGCGGCTTTCTCGGTTCCGATGGCCAACAGGCCGGCTCGCAGGCAATGCCCCATGACGAAGTCTGGTTCCTCGGCGATGGCTTGGTCGATCACCGAGAGCGGGTCACCGGTAAATCCTACGGCCAAGGAAAGCGCGCTTTCATAGCGCTCCAGAGCTTGGTTTGAGTGTGTTGAAACAGGGACCCCTCGGCGGTCTAGAGTTCTCACGGCTTTTCTCCTTCAAACAAAAAATGCGATAGGTGCGCATGATTCCCTAGTCTCGTGAGAGGGGTGTTATGGCGAGCGTGAAAACAGCGTGAAAGTCGCGCTACTTTGTTCGGATCGTGCTATGTCATCGGGCTAAAATAGCGAGATTCCCTAGAGTAAAGAGGCCTTACGCAGTGAGGGGGTTGGAACTGAGGCTGTTGGGTGGTTTCGCGTTGAAAAACGACGCGGGTGAGACGATCCAGATCTCATCTCGCAAATCGCGCGCATTGCTGGCGTACCTCGCGCTGTCAAATGGGCGCGCACAGTCGCGGGAGCGTTTGGCGGCCCTGTTGTGGGCCGATAGCAACGAAGCACAAGCGCGTACGAGCCTGCGGCAAGCGCTGAGCGCATTGCGCAAGTCCCTCGACGATCAAGCGCAGATTCTCGACGCGGGATTGGAGGTGGTCACGCTCATCCCCGAAACGGTCTGGGTAGACGCGGTAGCCTTCGATGAGGGTGTGAAGGCTGGTGGCCACGAGGAACTGGCGCGGTCGCTGGAGTGGTATGAAGGCGATCTGCTCGATGGGCTTAGCACCGACGCGCCCGCCTTCGAACAATGGATTGTCGCAGAGCGAGAACGGCTGCGAGGGAACGCGGTGTCCGGATACGCCCGCCTATGCACCTACTTTCAAGAGATCGGTGACCCAGAACAAGCTCGCCAGGCCGCGACCCGGTTGCTGGCTCTGGATCCGGTGCGCGAAGACGCACACCGCCAGCTCATGCGCCTATACCTGGTGCAGGGCCGCACCGTGGAGGCCATCAAGCAATATCAACTGTGCCGCCAATCGCTCGCGCGCGAACTGGGCGTGGTGCCCACCCCCGAGACCGAGGCGCTTTACCGGGAGATCGTGGAAGGCCGAAAACGGGTCCCGGTGCTGGAGACGGAGGTCGAGGATAAGCCCAAGCCAAGCGCGCCAAACGTTTCGGTGGCCACTTCATCGCCTGTATTGCGCCCGGCCACGGTTCTATTCTCTGATCTGTATCGTTTCACCACTTTTGCCGGGGAAACAGATCCTGAGGAAGTGCACGAATATCTGCTGCGCTACCGCGCCTGTGTGTCGGAGCAGGCCAAACTCTTCGGCGGTGTGGTCACCAACTTTATCGGTGCTCGCATGATGGCTGTGTTCGGTGTTCCCGTCGTGCATGAAGATGATGCCAAGCGCGCCGCGCAAGCGGCACTCGCCATTCGCGAGCAAGTCTCCACCCTGGAGACCAACTCCGGCCGAAAGCACCAGACGATGATGGGCTTGGCCGGCGGGTCCGTGCTAGTCGAAGAATCCGCGGGCCAGTTCTTGGTTTCCGGGGAGCCGGTGAGCATGGGTGCACGCGTGATGGAGCAGGCCCACGCGGGAGAAATCCTCGCCGATGGCGCGACCCACGACGCGCTGGCCGAGCGCGTGCAGGCGCGCGCCCGGCCAGACATCGTGATCCAGTCGGCGGCGCGGCCCGTCGCTATCTGGGCTCTCGAGAGCTTTCGCACGGGCGGCCCATCGTTGTTGCCCTTCGCGGGCCGGCGTGCTGAGCTTGCGCAAGCCAGCGGTGTTCTCGATGCAACGCTTACCAGCCGGGCACCCCATGTCTTGCTGATCCGCGGCGAAGCGGGTATCGGTAAGACGAGACTTCTTGAACAGGTCATCGAGTTGGGAAAAACCAGAGGATTTCTCTGGCATCGAATGCTGGTGCTCGATTTTGGGAGCGGTACCGGCGCCGGTCCCATTCCAGGCCTCTTGCAAGTGTTGCTGGGAGTTGGAAAAACCCCGGCCGAAGGCGCGCGTAGCATCGAGCGCTACGTTGAGGAGGGGGTGTTGAAACCTGAATTGCGCGCGGCAGCCTACGATCTGCTTGAGATCGATCCTCCCGAGGCGCTAGTGGGCGCGTCGTTGAATAGCGATAGCAAGATGCGACAACAAGCCAGGCTTGCGGTCATTCGCCTACTCACCGCCTTTAGGGGGCGCGAGGCGCCCTTACTCTTGGCCGTGGAGGACGTGCATTGGGCGGACTCGACTACCTTGGATCTTCTCGCGCGCTTGGTGGCCTCGGCGCGGGGTTTTCCGGCCGTACTGGCCATGACCACGCGGCCCGAGAGTGATCCTATCAACACGCAGTGGCGCCATGTGGCCAGCGGCGTTCCCTTTTTGACCCTGGATCTCGCGCCTTTGAGCGCGGAAGAGGCGCGCAAGATGGCATCCCATTACAGTTGCCCTGACCCGGGGGTGGTGGAGTCCTGTTTACGGCGTGCTGGTGGCAATCCCTTGTTTCTCGACCAGCTTCTTCGCGGTGCAGGAAGCGCGAGCGACGCTCTGCCTGGCTCCGTTCGCAGCATCGTGACAGCGCGCGTGGATAGCCTGGCCGAAGCGGACCGAAATACCTTGCAAGCCGCTTCCGTACTGGGACAGCGTTTTTCCGTGGGTGCGCTGGAACACTTAACAGACACACAGAATCTTTCCTGTGAGACATTGCTTGAAAGGGGCTTGCTCCGGACGGAAGGGGATGACTATCTCTTCTCGCATGCGCTCATCCAGGAAGCCGTATACCAATCGCTCATGCGCTCCCGGCGCCGCGCGCTTCATCTGCGCGCGGCGCAATGGTATGCCGGCCGAGATCCATCACTGCATGCGGAGCAAATGGAAGCGGCAGAAGCTCCCGGCGCGGCGCAAGCCTATCTGCACGCGGCCAATACCGAGAGCGAGCATGGCCGCTGGGAGCGTGCCTTGCGACTCGCTCAACGCGGGCTCGCCATCGCTCACGAGCCTAGGATCCGCCACGCCTTGTTGTGCCGCATTGGAGACGCGCAACGCGATACCGGAGAAATCGATTCCTCCGTGCAAACTTTCAAAGCAGCGCTGGAGCTGGCGGAATCATCGCAAGACAAAGCACGGACTTGGTACGGCATGGCTGCCGGACTTCGAATTCTGGATCGTCACAACGAAGCCCTGCATGCGGTGGGGATAGCGGAGGACGAGGCGCGAGAGCGCGATGATCCCGCGGAACTCGCGAAAATCTACGTACTGCGCGGCAATCTTTACTTTCCGTTGGGCCAGATCGAAGCCTGCCTATCGGCCCACGAACAGGCTCGCGTGCAAAGTGAACGCGCGGGCTCACCCATCTTGCAGGCCTTGGCGCTGAGCGGAATCGGCGATGCCAACTATCTTCGCGGCCACGTGTTGTCGGCGCAGGACAATTTTTCCCAATGCCTGCAGCTCGCCCGAACCCATGGGCTGCGTAGCGTCGAAGCGGGAAATCTACCGATGTTGGCCGCTTGCCAAATCTATGCGATGCATTACGCAGAAGGGGTTCGCCTCTACGACGATAGCGTGACACTCGCGCGCGATCTCGGCAATCTACGCGCCGAAATCGTCGGTCATAGTGTCGGGTCACTGTTGCATCTCGCCCAGGGTAACTGGGGCCAGGCGAAGGGCAGCGCCGAGCAGATTCTGGCTTTGGCGCAACGGCTCGGGGCGAGGCGTTTCGAAAGCGAAGCCAAGGGCCTGTTAGGGTTAGTGGCGTGGTCGGTGAACGAACTTGACCAGGCCGAAGATCTCATCGATGAGGCTGTGGCCATCGCGCGCGAAGCGGGAATTCACTACTCGGGCCCCTGGGCCCTGGGCGCGCTTGCGCTGGTGACGCGCAATCAAGACAAGCGCGAAGCCGCGATACGAGAAGGAGAGCGCTTGCTCGATACGGGTTGTGTGAGCCACGCCAATTTTCATTTTCGCGAATGCGCCATCCAAAACGCTCTCAACCATCGGCAATGGGATGAAGCGCAACGGCATGCCAAGGCCCTGGCTGCCTACACCTCTCAAGAGCCATTGCCTTGGACTGAGTTCATCGTCACACGAGGCCAGGTCCTGGCTCGTATCGGCAAGGGAGAGCGCGGCCCAGCGGTGCGCGAGCAACTCTCGGTGTTGTTGGAGACAGCGCAGCGTACCCGATCTGAATTCGCGCGTGCGGAGTTGTCGAAAGCTCAGGCTAGGCTAGAGAGTTAGGACAATGACTACGCGTTGTTTTGAGCGCGGTCATGCTTTGTTTGAGGCAGTGGGGTCTGGTGGCGGGCTTAGCGCAGCCCCCCGCGGGAATGTTGCGACACCCGCCGGAATGGTGACCCAAGGACGCTTTGACTGGACCCATATGTGCCTGCCGATCTCGAACCAGTCCGGATCGTCGAATGTCCCAGCCGCAATGCTTCGCATCCCTGGCCGAATCTCAGCGGTGTGGGAAACAGTTGTTCCGCAAGCGGGGCAGAAACTCATTCTCAACCAGCGGCCGCTTTCGTCAGAGCGATGCTCGCACAGTGCGAGTTGCCCTTGAACGAACTCCACTGACTGCTCGTCAAAAGTGGCCATGACAGCGAAGGCGCTCGCCAGTCTTCGTTGGCAAAAGTTGCAGTGGCAGACCGTGGCCACGACAGGTTTCCCATGAACACGATAGCGGACGGCGCCGCATGCGCAGCCGCCAGAATGAGTCTCAAGCATTGTTGGCTCCAAGAGAGGGGTGATGGGTGCGCATGACCGCTGACGATCGCGCTAAGCGGTCAGAAGCGAGCGGACGAAGACGGCTTGCGAAGGGTCTGTCTTCCGCGCGCGGTTAGGCATCCATCGTGGGCTCGACCCTGATCAACCCGCGCGTCGTTTCGATTTCAGCCATGCCCAGACTTTCTTGAGATCAATGCCTATTCCCCAAACGTTTGGTTCGAGCTTCAGTGGATTTGCCGATTTCCGAG
>JBKKAO010000148.1:0-2984 GCA_046714645.1 Burkholderiales bacterium
GTGCCGAATATGGTTTGGGCGCCGCCCAATACGGCCAGCAAGAGAAAGTTGATGGCGCGATCCACACCGAAACTGTCCACGCTGACGAAGGTCACGTAGTGGGCGAACAAGCTTCCCGCCAAGGCGCCGAGCACCGCGCTCAGCACGAACATCTTGACCTTGAGCACATGAGTATCGATTCCCATGACCTGCGCGGCGGCGGGCGCATCGCGCATGGCGCGAATGGCAAAACCGTTGCGCGCGTTCAGTAAATTGTGGTGTAGCCAAAGCACCAAGAGAGCAACCGGCCACACCAGGTAATAGAAGCGCTGGGGTGAGTTAAGCGAGAAGTCGAGAAGATCCAGCGAAGGAATCCCGCCGATACCCAAGGTGCCGCCCGTGAGCCAATCCCATTCGAGAAAGATCACGTGTCCGATGATGGCGAGCGCCAAGGTGGCCAGCGCAAGAAAATAACCCGACAAGCGCAAGACCGGCCACCCCACCGCAAACGCGATCAAGCCGCTGACCGCCATGCCGGCCGCAAATCCCGAGGGCGCCACCCAGCCCAACTGCGTGGTGCAATAGGCGGAGGCATAGGCCCCAAGGCCAAAGAATACGCTTTGAGCCAAGGACACGATGCCACACTGTCCGAGTAGGAATGACACCCCTAAACCGGCGATAGTGTAGAGGCCGGCGAAGACCAGCATGTCCACCACGCTTCGAGTAGCGAAACCGGGAATGACCGCCCAGAGAATCACCGCCGCCGCAAGGAAAAGCCCTCGGGCCGCGGACACCTCAACCGCCCTTGCGCGCACCGCGCCCGAGCATGCCGTGGGGCATCAAGATCATGATCACGATGAGCAGCGACATAGCGATCACGTCCTTGTAGCCGGAAGACACCGACAATACCGCCATGGATTCGATCACGCCGAGGGTCACCCCTCCTACCACGGCGCCGAAGGGATTGCCCAAGCCCCCAAGAATAGCCGCCGCGAATCCTTTCAAGGTCAACAGCAGTCCCATTTCGTAGTGCAAAGTGATGAGCGGCGAGACCAAGACCCCCGCCAACCCGCCTATCAGTCCGCCCAGCACAAAGGTCAGGGTCCGCATGCGAGGCACGTTGATGCCGATGGTCGCCGCACCTTCCTCATCCAGAGAGGAGGCCATCATGGACAGGCCTAAGTGCGTGCGATGGAAGAACAACCACAGCAGCACCATCACCGCGGAGGAAATGATAATCAGCCAAAGAGCGTGAATACGAATGGCGGCATCGAAGAGGATGGCGCTGGCCTCGCCCCCGATCCCGGGCAGGATATGGGAATCGCGCCCGAAGAAAAACAATACGCTGGCCGATATGGCGAAGGCGATTCCCAAGGTCAGCAGCAGATAACTCTCTTCACCCCCGCCTCGGCGCCGCGTGGGCCTGACCAAGAACACTTCCGCGACATAACCCAGGAGTCCGCCGCCCAGCACTCCACCCAAGGTCGCGGCGTAAAGCGGAAGGCCAAGCTTCTCCAACGCGAGAAACGAGACCACGCCCCCCACCAGCGCGGACTCACCCTGCATGGCATTGATGATCCGCGTACCGCGAAAGATCACCGAGATCCCAAGCCCGATCAAGCCGTAGACGAAACCGTTGGTGATGCCCGCGAGTGCGGATTGCAGCAGGAGGGTGGCGTCCATTCTTGCGTGAGGCGTTAGGCGTGAGGCGTGAGGCGTAAAACAGTCTGCCAAGCGCGCAATCTGAACCGTTCCATCATTGGGCGACCGGCAATGTCTGCAAGACCTCTGTGCCGAACTAACGCCTCACGCCTATCGCCTCACGCCTCACCATTATGCAAATTTATCGATGAGATGCTTCTTCAAGAACCGTCCGTGATGCGCGGAGGCCATCTCCAAATGCTTGCGCGTGGAATACAAGCTCATGTGGTTCACCTTCTCCAGCACCACCAGCTCCTTGTTGCCGGCCGTGATGGCGTTGTACATCTGGATCTCCAGGTCCCATTGCGTGATGTTGTCTTGCTCCGCCACCGCCACCAGCGTGGGCGTATTCAGAATCATCTTGGCGTAGGGGAAGACGTTGTACTGAAGCAGCAACTCCATGGACTCGATGGTGTTACGGTGATCGTGGCGAGGTGCTTCGGCTTCCTTGATGCGCTGAAAAATTTCATACACATGCGGGAAGGGCCAACTCGATAGATTGTTGTCGGGATCCAGATGAGACATGGGCATCATGGCGCTGGGCTGTCCGTCGGAGCGGCGCACACGATCCTCCATCACCAAATCCAGCAACTTGGCGAACTTGCGCTCGCCGTGGCAACGCTTCATGGTTTCCCAGCCTTCCACCACGGGCACGGTGGACACGATGCACTTCACGCGAGGATCCGTGGCGCCCACGATGATGACGTGACCTCCAGCATAGGAAATGCCCCATATTCCGATGCGTTGGCTATCGATCTCCGGCTGCTTCGCCACAAAACTTATAGCGTTCTTGAAGTCCTCCACTTGGCCCCAAGGATCGATATGCTGGCGCACCTCCCCTTCGCTCTCGCCCAAGCCCCGGTAGTCGAACATCAATACCGCAACGCCACTATCCAAGATTGCTTGAGCATAGTGCGGCAGCACGATTTCCTTCACGTAGCACCAGCCGCCGCCCATGACGGCCACGGGAAACGGTCCGCTCCCCGTCTCGGGCGTCACCAGTACACCGCGGACTTTGAATCCCTTGCTGTTGAACTCGACGTTTCTTTTCATGGCTCTCCTCTCGGGAAATCGGGGGGCAGTGTGCGCTAAGCGTCACCGCCCCCCGTCTCCTCTCTCCTCCCCCTCTGTTTTGACCTTCTACTACTTCGCGCTGAAGGGTAACCGCGTGAACTTACCGTTGACCAGCTTGGAAAAAACGTAACTCGACAACTCGATTCCCGTCATGTCGGGTGCGGCGAAGTTGTAATTCGCCAGTTCGCCTTGATAAGGTTCTCGCATAGCCTTGGCGAGCATCTCGGACG
>JBKKAO010000149.1:0-3247 GCA_046714645.1 Burkholderiales bacterium
TTTGCAACTCACCGGCGTCATTCCCGCTACCGAGATGGCGCTCAAACGAGCCGGACTCGCCATCAAGGATCTGGATTGGATCGAGATCAACGAGGCCTTCGCCACCGTGGTTCTAAGTTGGGCCAAAGAACTTAAACCCGATATGGACAAGGTCAACCCTTGGGGCGGCGCTATCGCTCACGGCCATCCCCTGGGGGCGACGGGCGCGGGATTGATGTCAAAAATGCTTTCGGGACTCGACGCCGTGGACGGCCAGTTTGGTCTTCAGGTCATGTGCATCGGCCACGGGCAAGCCACCGCCACAATCATTGAACGATTGTAGACGCCGGGTGCGGGCGCGCGTAGAACGCGAAGACTCACTACAAATACACCGGAGACCGCGCCGTGTTTCGCACCATTCGAATTTCCATTCTGCTGCTTATCCTCGCCTACGTGGCCATTGGTTCCTGGGTGACCCGGGCGCAGAGCACGGCTTGGGAGCATCCGCTTCAGGTGGTGATCTATCCGATCAATGCAGATCGTAGCGAGCGCACCGCAGCTTATGTCCGCACCCTAGACAAGGAATCGTTCGCGCCCGTTGCCCAGTTCGTTAAGCGCGAAGCACAGAAATATGGCGTGAGCGTGGAGGTGCCTGTCACCGTACACTTGGCGAAAGAACTCAACGCCATTCCCCCGCAAGCACCACGAAGCGCCAACCCTTTCGAGGCGATCTACTGGAGCCTCCAATTCCGTCTTTGGGCTTGGATGCACGACGATATCGAGGGGGTGAAGCCCCACGTGCGTCTCTTTGTGCAGTTCTACGATCCCTATGGGGAGGACATATCCGGCCATTCCGTAGGCTTACAAAAGGGATTGATCGGTTTGGTGCAAGCCTTAGCGGACCCGCAGGAGACCGAGCTAAACAACATGATCATCGCCCACGAAATGTTGCACACCGTCGGCGCCTCGGACAAGTACGACCCTGAAACCAATCACCCGTATTTCCCCGACGGTTACGCGAACCCAAAAATGCAACCACTCCTTCCCCAGAAAGTGGCGGAGATCATGGGAGGGCGCATCCCCATGACTGACCGTGCGGCGGCGATTCCCGGCAGCTTGGCGCAAGTGGTCGTGGGCGAAAAGACGGCGCGCGAAATCAAATGGCTGCGCAATTAGGGCATTTCGCAGCATTTCGCACCTAGCGCTTGAAATTGTGGCGCGAGGCCTGCAAACTCGCAGAGATCGAAGCCCTTAGATCTCATTCCGATGTCAAACGATAACGCCAAAGGCCTGCGCCGCAACCTCACCCACTACGGTGATCGCGCTTTCGCGCTCTACCTGCGCCGCTCCTTCGCGCGCTCCATGGGGTACTCACTGGATCTCCTGGACCGGCCGGTGGTCGGTATCACCCAGACCGCGAGCGATTTCAACAACTGCCATCGCAACGTGCCGGAGTTGATTCAAGCCGTTAAGCGCGGTGTGTTGAAGGCAGGAGGGCTGCCGCTTGAGTTTCCAACTATTTCTCTGGGAGAAGTCTTCCTCAGTCCCACGAGTCTGATGTATCGCAATCTAATGTCCATGGATGTGGAGGAAATGATTCGCGCCCAACCCATGGACAGCGTGGTGCTGGTGGGCGGTTGTGACAAGACGGTTCCGGCGCTGCTCATGGGCGCTGCCTCCGCCGATGTGCCCGCCGTGCAACTGGTTACCGGCCCTATGTTGGCGCTTCCCTATCACGGCGAGCGGCTGGGAGCCTGTACCGATTGCCGGAGATTCTGGGCCAAGTACCGTGCGGGGGAGGTGGATGAGGCGGGTATTCACGACATCGAAGGCAACCTCGCCACCACCGCGGGCACCTGCGCCGTGATGGGCACCGCGAGCACCATGGCCTGCATCGCCGAGGCGCTGGGCATGACGTTGCCTGATACCGCGGCCATCCCGGCCGTGCACGCCGATCGTATTAGAGCAGCGGAGGCCAGCGGCGAACTCGCCGTAAAAATGGCGAACGGCGGGTTGAAACCCAGTCAAATCATCCATGACAAATCGGTGGAAAACGCATTGCGCGTTCTGCTCGCTATCGGTGGCTCCACCAACGCCATCGTGCATTTGACCGCCATCGCCGGCCGTGCCGGCGTTAAGATTTCCTTGCATCGTTTGAACCAGCTCTCCGACGAGACGCCGGTATTGGTGGACCTGAAACCGACGGGCCAGCACTACATGCAAGATTTTCATTCGGCCGGTGGCTTGAAGACCGTGCTGTGGGAATTGCGCGATCAGCTACATTTGGATTGCCTCACAGTCACCGGCGATACCCTGGGAGACCGGCTCCGCGCGGCACCCGCCTACGTCGATCGCAACGTGGTGCGGCCGCGTACGGATCCCTATCAAACCATGGGTGGATTGGTGGCGCTGTTCGGAAGCTTGGCGCCCATGGGAGCGATCTTGAAGCGCTCCGCCGCGGATGCATCCTTGTTCGAGCGCGAAGGCAGGGCCGTGGTGTTTGAATCGTTGGAAGACCTGGCGCTACGCATCGACGATACCGCCCTCGACGTCACAGAAAAAGATTTCCTGGTGTTGAAGAACGCTGGACCCTGCAGCCCCAGCAGCATGCCCGAGGCAGGCTACATTCCCATTCCGAAGAAGCTCGCGCAAACCGGCGTGAAAGACATGGTGCGTATTTCCGATGCGCGGATGAGCGGCACCGCCTTCGGTACAGTCGTGCTCCATGTCACGCCAGACGCCGCGAGCGGCGGTCCCTTGGCCTTCGTGCAGGAAGGCGACCGCATTCGGTTGAGCGTGAAGGATCGCAAGCTCGATCTCTTCGTGCCGGAAGATGATCTCGCGCGCCGCCGCCAGGGTTTCAGGCCACGGGTTATCCCTGCTCGTGGTTACGCGAAGCTCTATGCGCAACAGATCACCCAGGCGGACAAGGGCTGTGATTTTGAGTTTTTACGTCAAGTTCCGGTGGATGGCCAGTCCTAGTTCGTAGCGCTCAAGGCGAGTTCGTTCCGCCGGCAAGGTTACGTTCTCGAAAGCGAGGGTGCAACGTGGCATCTCTACCGATTCCAGAACAACTTTCACTACTCGGTGTTCCTGGTCACTTCGCAGGGCATCGTCGTTACGGATCCGATCGATGCGTCCGCAGCGCAGTGGCTCAAGGCGGAAATGGCGCGGCGCTTCCCGGGTAAACCCATCCGCTATCTGATCTATTCCCATAACCACGCAGACCACATCGCGGGCGGTCAGATATTCGCCGATACCGCTACGG
>JBKKAO010000150.1:0-7127 GCA_046714645.1 Burkholderiales bacterium
CGTCTGGGTAACGGGTCCGCCCTTACGCGGGCAAGACCACAGCGGTAGCGAGCTACCTCCTCGGGATTTGGAACCAGGCCGGCGCGGGCAGCTTGTGGATGCCAACCCGGAAGCGTACATTCCTCTGTCTTGTCACGTTCGCAAGGAGGACCTACGCCATGAAGACGCACTTCGGCGCTCGAACTTGGCTCCGCGCAGCTTGGCTTCTAATCGCACTGCTCTCTGGGCCTACCGCGGTGGCCTCCGCCTGGCTTCTAGTTGCCGCGGGAGCGGGGTTCGTCGTTTTACCCGGCGGTGCGCCCCGCTTCTCCGGGCCTCAGGGCAGAGAAGCGGATGTCACCGAACTGGTGGCAACACGTGAGCAAACCGGAGGAGCGCTCGGCTTGTTTCGCCAAACCATAGCGCCCAAGAGCGGGCCGCCCACTCACATCCACCGATCGGAAGACGAGTTCTTCTACGTTGTGAGTGGGGAGTTTAAGGTCAAACTCGGTGACCGCATCATGAGCGCGCCCGCTCGGTCCGTTATGTTCGTCCCTCGCGGTACAGCGCACACCTTCCAGAACGCCGGGACGGAGCCCGGCGTGTTGCTGGTCGGCGTGACGCCAGGGGGGTTCGAGAAGATATTCGAGGAACGGCAGGGTGTAGACGCGGAAACAAACCGCCTGCTCATGAAAACGCACAACATGGAAGTGGTGGGACCACCGCTCCAGTGACCCCTGCTGCGCCATGATCGCTCTGCAGCGAGTTGCGGAATAGTCCTTGGATGCCCGTCCAGACCGATGGCAGACGAGGGCGCCCATGTGTTTCCAAGCCGCGCAAGGTCTCCTGTGGCCGGACCTCAAGATTCAGAGAGGATGCGGAAGTCCGCTGCGGGTGTTGGCATTAGATTCCTCTGCGGCGGGGCGGTAACGTGACCGTAACTGGGAACTGGCTTTTCGGCCGCACACCTTCGATTCCACGAATTTCGATCGCGCCGCTCTCCGCCGCAAGCCATACTTCCTTGGCGCCGGCGGCAAGATAAGCCCGCACCTTTTCCTCGATCTCCCGCTTGCTGTTAGACGGGGAGGCAATTTCCACGCAGATCTCAGGGGCGCGTGTGAAAGGGGTATTGTCTTGCTGCTCCTGCAAGAATTCCATGGATGCCCACGATACATCGGGAACTCGCACACCAATGTCAGTGAGAACCGAACATTCGGCAATCACTTCACCGGCGGGCAAAGCCTCCTTCAGGGTGTGCGCCAACCGGCCTTGAGTGAGTCCGTGCCAGTTGCTTGCTGGGCTCATTTCGATTTTCCCCTCCGCACTAAGTTCTATCTTGTAGGGCAGATCGTGCAGGCTGGGATCGTTGATGAGTTCTGTCCAGCGCGCAATAAGCATTTCTTTGGAAGTGACATGACCCATGATTGGTGTGAGCAACGGCTATCGAAGGCATCACGCTAACCTTGTTTGCAGTACTGTGCAAGTAGGATCAACCGATCCCTTGGGGCCGGCCGCAGTTCCTATGTAATGTTTGTGACGGAGATGTCGTATCAGAGCCCGACACCCGACATAAACCAGCGACATAAACCGGCTTGTGGATTAGCAACCCGCAAGCGTACATTGCTGTGTAGTTCTCCAGATTTTTCCGAATCCGGGAGGTGATTTCATCATGCAAAACCGGCGTCGGTTAATTCTCAAGGCATCCACACTGGCGGCGCTGGGTGGGCGTTGGTGCGTCGCTGGTGCTGAGCGTTATCCCAGTAGGCCAATCAAGCTGGTGCTGGGTTACCCCACTGGTGGTGCCTCGGACGGAGTCGCTCGGCCGCTTCAGGCAAAGCTGGAGGCCCAGCTCGGGCAGCCTCTGATCTTCGACTACCGGCCAGGCGCGGGGGCGACGATCGCTGCCGGCTATGTGGCACGCGCCTCGCCCGACGGCTACACGCTGCACTTGGTGGACTCCGGAGCACTCACCATCCAGCCCAACGCGCGCAAGCTGGGCTACGACCCGTTGTCGAGCTTTACGCTGATCGGTTTGGTGGCCAGCGGTGGTATCGTCTTGGTGGCGCATCCTTCCGTCCGCGTTGACAACGTGTCCCAACTCATTTCCATACTCAAGGCAAAGCCCGGTGCGTTCGTATTCGGCACATCCGGGATTGCCGGCTTTGGCCATCTGGCCGCGGAGCTTTTCCAGGCGAGGTCACAGACCGAGATGACTCACGTGCCGTACAAAGGCGGTGCTCAGGCCATGGTTGATCTGATCGGTGCTCAAGTACCCCTGCTGTTCGCGTCGATAGGGTCCGCCATGCCATACATTCAGAGCGGCAAGATCAAAGCGCTGGGCGTGACCTCCGCAACGCGCGCAGCAATGCTTCCCACCATACCCACGATCGCGGAGCAGGGTCTGGACGGCTACGAGGTGACCATGTGGTTCGCGCTGATTGGACCATCAAAACTGCCGGTTGAAGCAGTGTCACGGCTTAGCGGCGCCCTGACCGATGCACTGGCCGACACCGCTGTGCAAACCGCGATCAGACGCCAAGGTTACGAACCCACGCCAAGCAGCCCGCAGCAGCTGCATGATCGCATTCAGAGCGATCTTGCCAAGTGGAGCAAGGTGATACATGATCGCAAGCTCACGTTCGATTGACCGCAACGAAACGTACCCCTTCCGGAGGTGATTTCGTGCAGCATCGGCGTCGCTTAATACTCAAGGCATCTACGCTGATTGCGCTGAGTGGGAGTTGGCGAAATGCTGGTGGGGGAAAAGTCGATAGCGCTCTGCACCAGCGATGCGCGCGGATTGGATTTCTCCTCCAACTAACTACCTCACCCGGTTGTTGCAATCCTCGCCCGAGCGTAGCATCCGGCCACGCCGTTGGTCTGCGAGATCGTAGGGTGATCAACATGGGTACCGCAGCTGCCCTCGACTACGTTGCTTTGGGGAGCTACCGCGGGCAGCCGAGTTTTCAGCGGTTCCTGCAGGCGCGAGCCGATGCGCGAACAGCTACTACTTCACCTTCCGCACTCGATATTCCTCGGCGAGTAACTCCAGCCGTCCCGTGGGAGAGGCCAGCATTTTCTTGGGAGGCAAGTTGATTCCCGTTGGGATCATCCACATCGCGACCCCACCCGCTGCGGGTACTGCCACTGTGGCGTGATTTGTAAGGTTGGCCTGCGCTTCAAATTGGTCGGCCTCCTGGACGGGGCGATTCAGGATCAAAAGGAATCGCTCGTCCAGCGAACGGTCATTGATAAAGACAACGGCATCCAGACTGTTCTCATTCAAACCCGTCCGATAAGCGAAAACCTTGTGCGGAAAGCTACTGACAACCTCGAACCTCGAATTCAAGGTCCTAAGCTCCGGATATAGGATCGCTGGGTCATCCATTGTTCCGTGTTGAAAACTGCTAACCCGAATGGAAAGAGCAGATGGGTCTTGCGGCAAGGTGAGCAACACTGCGAAACGCCGATCTCCACCCTCCACGAGCACCTCGGAGCTTACGTCAATATTGAGTCGCATGCTCGTGCCGAGCTTTATAGGACGAGCACTCAGCGCTTCAACGCTATGGATTACCTTGGTGCTCGCGTCGAGCGCAGCCGATCCCGTTGCCACCTGCTTAGAGCCCGCGACCATGCACCCCGACAACACCACGAGTGCACTGATAACTCCAAGGGAGCAGCGCAAGGTCATCACCGCGAAATATCCTGCGCAATGCGGCTCGCGACCAGCGGGATGCCAGCCCTCATGCCTTCGAGCGCGGCATCGGCACCACTCTTGATCGCGGCAAAGTCCTTGAAGTAGTACTTCTTGTCCGCTGCCAAGCTGACAGCCTTGTCGGCGCGATTCTCGTACCCATAGGCGACTTGCTCTTCATAGACCACTTCGTTCGTACCTCGCTTCACCATGCGCACGTGTGTCCGGAACAAGGGCACGTAGTCAGTGGCCCCCGCCGCGGAGTAGTACCCGGTCTTGATCAGTGAATCCACGTAGGCATCAGCCTCGGGATCAAGGTTGGAGTAGGTCTTCAGCAGATCTTGCTCGTTGCGAGCCACGCCTTGCACCTTCACCGTATAGCCGGATTTCTCCAAAGAGGCAACCAGGGCATCACGATATTCATCGCTCGCCTTGAAATTACGCGTCTTCATGAGCTGAGTGAATTCGCTGGTTTTCGCGGAGATATCCGCCGCGGCGACCAGACCACCGATGAGCCCAAAACTCAACCCGGCGTGCCCTAGATTCGCAACTTCGTACTCTTTCGGCGGCGCGGGTTCCAGGATCACGATCGTATTGATGCTCGAATGTGCGGCCCTGTTGAAGGCTTGCTTTGGTGCGGATGCGCATCCGGCCGAGATTAGCGCGAAGGCGACCAAGATAATTGCTATCTTGCGTGATGTCATTGATTTCTCCCTAACAAAGATGAACGATGCTCTAGCATGTGCCTATTGTCAGTCTCTAGCTGGCCTCACGTCCATCTTACTAAGGATGTATGTGCCGCTGAGACGGCAGGACGCAGTGCATCTTCCTTCAACTGGATTTCTTCCATGCCTGCGCCATCTCGTCAGCCGAGTAGTGTGGGCAACTTGTTGTCAGAAGAGGTGCACCCCAGCGACTGAGGCGGGCGTTCGGATGAGTGGAGATGCGGGAACCTTTCTCAGGCGTGCCCGCTCAACCCTCACGCCTTTCCCCTGCAAGAGGCGCGCGGGTAAGGTGCCTGCGGAAATGGCTGTTAGCCATTTCCGAAACGCTAAATACGTCTTACTTCACTCTCTCCCAGTAATCGACGAACGCACCTTCCATCGTCGCGGTGAGCTTGTCCCCGTCGAACACCACATTGGGTTCGCCGAACGGAAGCGTGTAATCGATGCGCCCACCGTCGCGCTTGACTGGCGCCGTTCTGGTTTCACCGGACAGGTTGTAGACAGGACCCTGGTCGCTGGCGGTGTCCGAGAGAAGGTTGTAGATCAACGTCTCCGTGTACTCGCCGTGCGTCAGCTTGAAGAGCGAGACGGAGGAAAACGACGCGACCTTTCCCTGCGCGTTGTGCCACAGGACATTCAGGTTCCGCTGACCTTTGGACAACGTGTAGAGACCAGCGATGGCCGGTGGATAGACCTTCGTCCCATCGGGCAATTCGCGCATGACCAGCTTCCACGTGCCGTCGATCGAAGTGACCTGAGCGTGAGCCACGCCACCCATGATCGGCGACAGAGCCGCCAGGAAAACCAAGAAATGCCAACGCCCCCCGAGAATTGATCGTGATGACATACAGACCTCCTTACCCAATACATAGCGCCCGTTTCTCGATGATGCGACCGCGCTTTCCGGCGCCGGCGAAGGCGAAGCCGCGTTGCTGCAAACATCCCTTTTCGCCAAACAGCAATGTATACCGGGACCGGTGAGCCGTCAATTTCACGAGTCTTGGGTGGAGATTTGCGCTTTCCGCCGGATTTTTCGGGCACGCACGAGAATGGGCGTATCTCGTCGATGAGGTTATGTCGACAGCGGCACGACGTCGCATTTTGTGGCACTGTAGCTTCCCTGGTTCGATGAATTGGCTGCGGCCCTGGAGGCGGGTTAATGCGGGCAATCGCGCTGTTGATGATTTGCTGGTCGTCACTGGCTGTCGCACAGCCGGCCACCCCCGTTGTGGTGCTCACCCAGAGCGGGGCGGTCGGGCCGGCCAATGCCGACTACCTGCAGCGCGGCCTGGAGAAAGCGGTCGAGCTCAACTCGCAGCTGGTCGTGCTCAAGATGGATACGCCGGGCGGCCTTGACCTCTCGATGCGTGCGATCATCAAGCACATTCTCGCCTCACCGATACCGGTCGCCAGCTTCGTGGCGCCGAACGGCGCGCGCGCGGCGAGTGCCGGCACATACATTTTGTATGCGAGCCATATCGCCGCGATGGCGCCGGCGACCAACCTGGGCGCGGCGACGCCGGTGGCGATCGGCCCGCAGTCCGAACCACGCGAACCCGCGGCAGCGAAGGGCAAGCCTGAGAAGGACGGCGACCGCGCCTCCGGCGCGCAATCAACGGCACAGACGATGACGCGCAAGCACACCAACGATGCGGCAGCGTACATCCGCGGGCTCGCGCAACTGCGCGGCCGCAACGCCGAATGGGCCGACAAGGCGGTGCGCGAGGCGGTCAGCCTGTCCGCGCAGGAGGCGCTCAAATTGAAAGTCATCGATGTGATCGCCGCCGACGTTGCGCAGTTGCTCAAACAGCTCGACGGCAGGAAACTCTCGGTGCGCGGCCGCGAACTGCGGCTTGCCACCACCGCCGCCGAGACCATCGAATATCAACCTGACTGGCGCAGCCGGCTGCTGATGATCATCACCGATCCGAGCATCGCTTATCTGCTGCTCATCATCGGCTTCTACGGCCTGCTGTTCGAGTTCTACAGCCCGGGCCTCGTCGCCCCCGGTGTCGTCGGCGGCATCTGTTTGCTGCTCGCGCTGTTCGCGTTGCAACTGCTGCCGGTCAGCTACACCGGCGTAGCCCTGATCGCGCTGGGTATTGGTTTGATGGTTGCGGAGCATTTCGTGCCGGGCCTCGGCATGCTCGGCATCGGGGGCATTGTGGCCTTCGTGATTGGCTCGATCATGCTGATCGACACCGACGTTCCTGGCTACCGCATCCCGTGGCAGTTGATCGCGGGCGTGACGGCAACCAGCGCAGCGTTCCTGCTGGTAGTGCTGAGCTTCGCGCTGCGCGCGCGCCGGCAGCCGGTGGTGAGCGGCCGCGAGCAGATGATCGGCGCGAGCGGCGAGGTCACGGCGGAGGCCGGCGGCGAGGTGTTCGCGCGCATACACGGCGAAATGTGGCAAGTGCGCGCGGGCGTCCCGCTCACGCGCGGTCAAATCGTGCGGGTGGTCGGCATCGACGGCCTGGTGCTCGCGGTCGAGCCCGTGCAAAAAGGAGAGCGACCATGAGCTGGGAAGCAAGCGGGGCTGGCATTGCTATTCTCGTACTGGTTATCGTTTTTTTGGTCAACGCCATTCGTATTTTTCGCGAGTACGAGCGCGGCGTCGTCTTCACCCTGGGCCGCTTCTGGCAGGTCAAGGGTCCGGGGCTGGTGTTCATAATCCCTATCGTGCAGCAGGCGGTGCGGGTGGACCTGCGCACCGTGGTGCTGGAAGTGCC
>JBKKAO010000151.1:0-5543 GCA_046714645.1 Burkholderiales bacterium
GCGTGGTGGATGCTGCCGTGGGCATCGAAGAAATTCACCGCCTCGTCCACGTTCATGAGCAGAACTTCGCCGATGCTTTTGTCTTTGAATCGCACGGCCAGGGTCTCGGGGGAGAAGCGCATGCCGCGGCAGGCATCGCAGCCCACTTTCACGTCGGGCAAGAAACTCATTTCGATGGTCTTCATGCCCTGGCCTTCGCACTCTTCGCAACGCCCGCCCGCGGTGTTGAAGGAGAAGCGGCCGGCCGCGTAGCCGCGCATGCGCGCATCGGTGGTGCCGGCGAAGAGTTTGCGTATGGTGTCCCAGAACCCCACGTAGGTGGCGGGGCAGGAGCGCGGGGTCTTGCCGATGGGGGTTTGATCGACTTCCAGCACGCGGGCGATTTGCTCCCAGCCTTCCATGCGTTCGCAACCCAGCAGCGTGACGGCCTCCTTGGATTTTCGAACCTCCTCGCTTAATAAGTGCTGAAGATTGGTGAACAGGACATCGCGGGCCAGCGTGCTCTTGCCGCTGCCCGATACGCCGGTGACGCACACGAGCCGCCCGAGGGGAATGCGTGCATCCACCTGCTTGAGGTTGTGCAAGCGCGCGCCCGCGATGTGCAGCGAGGCCGTGTGTTTGTCGATGGTGCGGTAGCCATGCAAAGGGTGTTGTAGGGGACGCGCCAAGAAGCGTCCGGTTATGGAGTTCGGATTGGCGGTGAGTTCCGCCGCCGTGCCTTGCGCCACGATGGCGCCGCCCAGCCGCCCCGCGCCGGGGCCGAGGTCGATGACGTGATCGGCCCGGCGAATGGTGTCCTCGTCGTGTTCGACCACGATCAGTGTGTTGCCCTTGGCTTGGAGCTTGGCCAAGGTGTCGAGCAAGATGCGGTTATCGCGCGGGTGCAATCCGATGGTGGGTTCATCCAGGATGTAGCACACGCCGCGCAGGTTGGAACCCAATTGCGCCGCGAGCCGGATGCGCTGCGCTTCACCGCCCGATAAGGTCGGAGCGGCGCGGTCCAGGGAGAGATACGACAACCCGACTTCTCCCAGAAAACCCAAGCGCGAGTTGAGTTCGGCCAGGATGTCGCGCGCGATCTCGGCTTCGCGGCCTTCGAAGCGCACGCCAGCGAAGAACGCCGCTAGGTGCTCCACCGCCTTGGCGCTCAGTTCCGATGGATTGGCCTTGTAAGCGCACCGCCAGTGCCGTGGGATTGAGACGCTTGCCCTCGCAGGCCGCGCAGGCTTCATCGACTTCCAGCCAGGTCAGCCACGAATCCAGCATGTGGTCTTCAGTGCCCTTGCGGCTGCGCTCTTCGTCCCATTGCACGCCGGCGAGACTCAAGCCTGTGCCGTAACAGGACTCGCACCACCCATGCTTGGAATTGAAGGAGAACAGCCGCGGATCGAGCTCGGCGAAGCTGGTCCCGCAACTGGGACAGGCGCGCTTGGTGGAGAACACTGCCTCGCGAATTTCGGCCTTGCCTTCCATCAGACGATCCAGGGGCGCGATGACGTGTACACGGCCTTTGCCGAACTCCAGCGCGCGCGCGAGTCCTTCGCGCAGGGCGGATTCGTTACTGGAAGAAACGACGAGATCGAGTACCGGAAGCTCAAGCGTGTGCTCCTTGAAGCGATCCAATCGCGGCCAGGGCGAGGTGGGCAAGAAGGCGCCATCCACGCGCAGATGGATGAAGCCTTTCCCCCTGGCCCACTTGGCGAGATCTGTGTAGAAACCCTTGCGCGCCACCACCAGAGGTGCCAGCAGGCCGATGTGCTCACCGCGATAGTCGCGCTGGATGCGCGTGGCCATGGCATCGAAGCTCTGCGGTTCGATGGGAACGTCGCAGGTGGGGCAATGCTGGGTACCTAACTTGACGTAGAGCAAGCGCAGAAAGTGGTAGATCTCGGTCAGCGTGGCCACCGTGCTCTTGCGCCCGCCCCGGCTGGTGCGCTGCTCGATGGCGACCGTGGGCGGAATGCCGAAGATGGCGTCCACATCGGGACGCGAAGCGGGTTGCACAAATTGTCTGGCGTAGGCGTTGAGGGATTCCAAATAGCGGCGTTGTCCTTCCGAGAACAGGATGTCGAAGGCCAACGTGCTCTTGCCGCTGCCGGATACGCCGGTGATGACGGTGAAGCGGTTGCGCGGGATCTCGACGTCGATATTCTTGAGGTTGTGCTCGCGGGCGTGGCGGACCGATATGGAGTGAGGCGTGAGGCGTGAGGCGTTAGGCGTGCCCCCACCCTCGCCCTCTCCCGCTTGCGGGGAACGGAATTTCGCAGGGGAGGTGAGGGTTAGTTCGTAATTTCGCAGGGCTTTGCCGGTGTGGGAGCTGGGGTGATGGGAGACCGCGGAGGGCGTGCCCACGCAAACGATTTCGCCGCCGGCGTCGCCGCCTTCGGGGCCTAGATCGATAAGCCAATCGGCGGCTTGAATGACATCGAGGTTATGCTCGATGACGACCAGCGAATGGCCTGCGGCGATAAGTTGGCGGAAGGCTCGCAGCAACTTCGCGATGTCGTCGAAGTGTAAGCCGGTGGTAGGTTCGTCGAATAGAAACAGTGAGGCGTTAGGCGTGAGGGGTGAGGGGGAAACGCGTCCTGCTTCGGCCAGATAGCCTGCGAGTTTTAGGCGTTGCGCTTCGCCGCCGGATAGCGTGGGGACGGGCTGGCCTAGGCGCAGGTAATCCAAACCCACATCCACCAAGGGTTGCAGGCGCGCTTGGATTTCGGGAGAGTGCACGAAGAATTGCGCGGCTTCCGAGATGGTCATCTCTAGTACGCCGGCAATGTGCTTGGGCGCTCCGGTGTTGTTGGAGAGCGTGACCTCCAGCAATTCGTCGCGGTAGCGTGTGCCGTTGCAATCGGCGCAGCGTAGGTAGACGTCGGAGAGAAATTGCATCTCCACGTGCTCGAAGCCATTGCCGCCACAGGTGGGGCAGCGCCCGTTGCCGGAGTTGAAGCTGAAGGTGCCGGTGGTGTAACCGCGTTCGCGAGCGAGCGGCTCCTTGGCGAACAAGGTGCGGATGGCATCGAAGGCACCGACATAGCTGGCAGGATTAGACCGAGTGGTGCGGCCGATAGGCGTCTGGTCAACGAACACGACTTCGCCGATGTGCTCATGGCCGAGCAACTCTCGGTAGGTGCCGGGCGCCTCGGTGGACTTGCCCTTCAATCGCAGCAAGGCGGGGTAGAGAACGTCTTGCACCAGCGAGGACTTACCCGAGCCGCTCACACCGGTGATGCATACTAGGTGATGCAGTGGGATGGAGATGTCGAGGCTTTTCAGGTTGTGCTGGCTCGCGCCCAGCAGTTTCAGCGCGGGGCTATCGGGGGTTGGCGTGTGTGTCTTCGCGGCGTTGCCCGTTCGCTTATGGCCCGACAGATACTGCGCGGTGAGCGATCGCGGCGATTGCGCCAGCAGGTGAGGGCGGTCGAAGAATACGATTTCTCCGCCACGCTCGCCGGGGCCCGGGCCCATGTCCAGCAAACGATCGGCGGCTTGCATGACCTGGGGATCGTGTTCAACCACCACCAATGAATTGCCCGCATCGCGCAAGCGTTGCATCACTTTAATCACGCGCCCCATGTCGCGCGGATGCAATCCGATGCTGGGTTCATCCAGGACGAATAAGGTGTTCACTAGTGATGTGCCCAAGGCCGTGGTGAGATTGATGCGTTGCACCTCGCCGCCGGAGAGCGTGCGCGATTGGCGGTCCAGGGTCAGGTAACCCAGCCCAACTTCCACAAGGTAGTTGAGGCGCGAGCGAATTTCCGCGAGCAGCAAGTCGGTGGCTTGATCCAGCGCGCCGGGAAAACGCAATTCGCCGAAGAATTGTCTGTTGCGCTCGATGGGCAACAACATCACGTCGTGCAAGGTGAGGCCGGGCAGGGCTTGGAATTGCTGCGCGCTCCAGCGCACGCCCTTGGGACGAAAGCGCGCGCCCGGTGGGAGCACGCCATCGGCCTTGGAACCCACGCGCCAGAGCAGCGAATCGGGTTTGAGCCGCGCCCCGCCGCAGGTGGAGCACGGTGTGTAGGCGCGGTACTTCGAGAGCAACACACGGATGTGCATCTTGTAGGCCTTGGTCTCCAGCCACTCGAAGAATTTGCGCACGCCGTACCACTTGCCCGGCCAGGACTTCTTCCAACTTACCCAAGCCTCGTCGCCCTCCAGGACCCAATGCTGCTGGGCATCGCTCATCTCCCTCCATGGCACATCCATGGGAATGCCGCTCTTGCGCGCACACTTGGTCAAGTCGTCCTGGCACTCCTTGAAGCTCGGTGTTTGCCAGGGTTTGATGGCGCCCTCGGTGAGGGTCTTGCGATGATCGGGCAGAACCAACCCGAAATCGATTCCGATGATGCGCCCGAAGCCGCGGCAAGCATCGCAGGCCCCGATGGGAGAGTTGAAGGAGAAGGCGCTGGGCGTGGGTTCCTGGTAACTCAGGTCGCATTGAGCGCAATGGAGGTGCGCGCTGTAGCGCCAGCAGGGGTGAGGCGTGAGGCGTGAGGCGTGAGCCGGACTCGTCTCCTCCCCGCTCCCGCCTCCCGCCTCCCTCACGGCCCCTTCTTCCAAGGGATACACGTTGACGCGCCCCTGCCCGGTCTTGAGCGCGGCTTCGAGGGCTTCGATGACGCGGGCGCGCTCAGTGGCACTGAAGCGAAAGCGATCCTGGATCACCTCCAAGGTGTCGCCCTCGCGGTTGTGCACGCGGGTGTAACCCTGTTGTTCCAGCAAGGCACGTACTTCCTCCTCGGAAAAATTCTTCGGCACGCGGATGGGGAAGGTGACGACTAAGCGCGGGTCGTCTTGGGCGCAGCGCTCTTGCAGCGAGGCGTGGATGGACTCCGCGCTATCGCGGCAGACCTCGGTCCCGCAATGGCGGCAATAGAGCGTGGCGGTGCGGGCGAAGAGCAGTTTTAGGTGATCGTTCAGCTCCGTCATCGTGCCCACGGTGGAGCGCGAGGTTCGCACGGGATTGGTTTGGTCGATGGCGATGGCGGGCGGGATACCCTCGATGCGATCCACCTGCGGCTTGTCCATGCGATCCAGGAACTGCCGGGCGTAGGGCGAGAAGGTTTCCACGTAACGCCGCTGGCCCTCCGCGTACAGCGTATCGAATACCAGCGATGACTTGCCCGAGCCGGACACGCCGGTGACCACCACCAGCTCATTGTTCGGAATTCGCAGCGAGAGGTTCTTGAGATTATTCTGGCGCGCGCCTTCGATGACGATGGCGTCCGCGGGATTTCGATGTTCTTTGGTCATGACGGCATTCTATGGGCGGATAGGGATAAGACTGTTGCTTGACTACTCGCCGGTCCGACGATACAGTCTCGCCCAGTAAAAAAGGGGGTTAAATTGCCTATTCGTTTCCGCGTGCACTCATGAAGTATCCGATCGCAATCATAGCGACGCTGTTGAATGTCGTGCCGGTGGCGGCCACGGCGCAAAACGATCCGCGCCCGGGGAAAGAAATCTTCGAGCAGATGTGCGCCGGATGCCACGGTACCAGGGGTAACGGGGGCGAGGGACACAGCGGCGGATTCAGTCCC
>JBKKAO010000152.1:0-10518 GCA_046714645.1 Burkholderiales bacterium
AACTCGGCACGCGATTCAAATGAAGCAGTCTCTACAGCTTAAGCTCTCACAACATCTCACGCTGACACCGCAGTTACAGCAGTCGATCCGGCTGCTGCAACTGTCTACCCAGGAGCTCAATCAAGAGATTGAGCGCTTTCTGCAAGACAATCCCTTGTTAGAACGGGAGGAAGACCCGGAAGATTTCGCAGGCCAGGGCGCGGCCGCGCTTGTGCGCAACGACTTCAACAACACCACGGCGACGACTCCCCCCACCCCTACCAAGGAAGAGAATTCTTCCCAACAGGAGGAAACGCCAGAACATGAGCAGGATTGGTTCAAGGGTGAAGGCGGGGCCACCAACTACGGTACTCCGGATGATGGCGATGACAACGACTACCCCCAGGTCGCCGCGGACCAACCCTCACTGCGCGAACACCTGCTCTGGCAACTCAATCTGGTCAATATAACCGGCCGGGACAAGAACCTTGTCACGGTTCTGATCGAATGCCTCGATGATGAGGGCTATCTCCCCCTGGCGCTGGAAGATGTGGTGGCCATGCTACCGGAGGAGTTAGAGGTCGACCTGAGCGAGCTTCAGGTAGCCCTGCGGCAACTTCAGAATCTGGAACCCGTGGGCATCGGGGCACGTAACTTAGGCGAGTCCTTGGCCCTGCAAATCGATGCGCTCCCCGAGGATGTCCCTTACCGGACCGAGGCGCTTTTCATCGTTCGTGATTTCCTGGAGCTTTTGGCGGCGCGAGATTACACGAAGCTAAAGAAGGCGCTCAAGTGCAGCGATGAGGTGCTGCGGGGAATCCAAGCCTTGGTCACGAGTCTGAATCCGCGCCCAGGCTCCTACTACACCAAGAACGAAACCCGCTACGTGGTTCCCGATGTGGTGGTTCGTAAGACAAAAGGCGTATGGCGGGTTTCGCTTAACCCGGACGCCATGCCCAAGCTGCGCGTGAACCGGATGTATGCGGACATCTTGCACCGAAATCGCGACGCCAGTCTGCAACAGCTCTCCGGACAACTGCAGGAAGCTAAGTGGTTGATCAAGAATGTCCAGCAGCGTTTCGACACGATCCTGCGAGTTTCGCAAGCCATCGTGGACCGCCAGCGGCATTTCTTCGAGCATGGCGAGGTGGCGATGAAGCCCCTTGTATTGCGAGAAATCGCCGAGATCCTGGGGTTGCACGAGTCAACCGTATCTCGTGTCACCACGCAAAAATTCATGCTGACTCCGCGCGGCATCTTTGAACTGAAGTACTTCTTCGGAAGTCATGTCAGCACAGAAACCGGCGGCTCCTGCTCCGCCACCGCTATCAGGGCGCTCATCAGGCAACTCGTCGGAGTGGAAGACTCCAAGAAACCGCTAAGCGATAGCCAAATCTCGGAAATATTGGGCAAGCAAGGTATTGTCGTGGCGCGGCGCACGATCGCGAAATACCGGGAATCTTTGCAGATACTCCCGGTCAATCTTCGCAAGTCCATCTAAACCACCAGCACTTTTCCATAGGAGGACCGCAATGAAAGTACAGATGACAGGGCATCACATGGACATCACCCCGGCGTTGCGGGACTATGTGACCTCCAAACTGGAGCGCATCAAGCGGCACTTCGATCAAATGATGGACGTTAATGTGGTGATGACGGTCAGCAAACTGATCCAAAAGGTCGAAGCCAACGTGCACGTTCGCGGGCGCGACATTTTCGTGGAG
Source organism: Burkholderiales bacterium (assembly GCA_046714645.1). Taxonomy (GTDB): domain Bacteria; phylum Pseudomonadota; class Gammaproteobacteria; order Burkholderiales; family SHXO01; genus SHXO01. The sequence continues at coordinate 1,704 of JBKKAO010000152.1, forward strand.
AGCAGCGACGCGGACATGTACGCGGCCATAGACAGTCTCGTCGATAAACTCGACCGGAAAATCCTTCGGCATAAAGAGAAAATAACCGACCACCGCCCTAACGGCCAGCCTCCGGCAACCGAAGAATAGTTCCGCGGTTGGTCAATTATCTGGGCGGGTAGCCCCGCAACATGACGCTCATCTCCGCACTGCTACCCGTCTCCCACGTCAAGCTCGATATCGAGGCCACCAGCAAAACCAAGCTGTTCGACCAGGCGGCGGTGCTGTTCTCGAACAGTCTCGCGCTCAATCATTCGCAAATCGTTGGAAGTCTGCTCGATCGCGAGAAGCTTGGGTCCACCGCGCTAGGCCAAGGTATCGCCATTCCTCACGGCCGTGTAAAGGGGTTGCGAGAAGCGGCCGGCGCGTTTGTCCGCATCCGCGCCCCCATGGAGTTCGGTGCCCCCGATGGCAAACCTGTCTCCTTAGTGTTTGTGCTGCTCGTCCCCGAGCGCGCCAATGACGTGCACCTGCAGATACTGGGGGAGCTCGCCACCCTCTTTAGCGACCGCGAGGTGCGCCGCCAGCTCGCCGAGGCGCCCGATGAACGCGCGGCGCAGCAAGTCATTGTTGGATGGGATCCCAATGCCTCAAGTCAGCGTCGCCCAGCTCTTTAAGGACAACCAGGAGGCCTTGCACCTGTCCTGGGCCCTAGACGACCGGCACAGCAACAACTTTCTCGACACGGACCGAATTCAGCATTCATCCCAGGGCTTGATTGGGCACTTGAATTTCTATCACCCAAATTGGATTCAGATCTTCAGCCGCACGGAGGCGAGCTACTTCGCCACCTTCGACGATTCCGCCCAGGAAACCGCTCTGGGGCGCCTGCGAGACAGCGGAGTGGCATGTCTGATTGCCAGTGACGGCGAGAAGATTCTGCCCTCGCTCGAGCGCTTCTGCGTGCACCAGAAGATTCCTCTTATCACCTCGCCCCTACCCAGCCTACAGATCATCTGGGTGATCCGAACCTATCTCGGCCGGGCGCTGGCCGAGTTCGTTATCCGTCATGGCGTTCTGCTGGACGTCTTGGGCGTAGGGGTGATGCTCATCGGGGATAGCGGCGTGGGCAAGAGCGAACTCGCTCTAGAATTGATTTCGCGCGGTAGCGGCCTAGTAGCGGACGACGTGGTGGAGCTTTATCACATCGCTCCCGAAACCTTGGAAGGCCGTGCTCCAGAACTACTTAGGGACTTCCTCGAGGTGCGTGGCCTGGGCATGCTCAACATTCGAACCATCTTCGGAGAGACCTCGGTCCGGGTTCGCAAAAATCTCAAACTGATCGTTCAACTAGAAAAACCCGTAGGCGGCGTCGTGCCGGGCTTAGAGCGCTTGCCGCTCAATGCCACCATGGAGGAGATTCTGAACGTCAAGATTCGAAAGGTCATTCTTCCAGTGGCCGCGGGCCGCAATCTGGCGGTGCTGGTGGAAGCGGCGGTGCGCAACTACGTCTTGCAGCTACGAGGCATCGACAGCACTCAGGAATTCATCCGCCGCCAAGAACAGTATTTCGGACGAACTACCTAGCAACCATGCAACTCGTCCTACTGACGGGTATGTCCGGCTCCGGCAAGAGTGTGGCCCTCAACGTCCTGGAGGACAGCGGCTATTACTGCGTGGACAATCTCCCCGCCACACTGCTCCCGGGTCTGGTCGATCTGCTGGGCAAGGAGGGCAACGAGCGTATCGCGGTGAGCATCGATGCGCGCGGCGGTAGCTCTTTCAGGCAGTTGCTCGAGTCCCTCCACGCCTTACGCCAGCGCCAGATCGATGTGCGAACGCTGTTTCTCGATGCCAAGACGGAAACCCTGGTCAAGCGCTTTTCGGAAACCCGGCGCCGCCACCCCCTGGCCGATGAACATCACACGCTACCCGAGTGCATTCAAGCGGAACGAAATCTCCTAGAAGAGGCCAGTTCGGTCGCCCACCACGTAGACACCAGCGATCTGTCCTCCAACGCGCTGCGGGCCTGGGTCAAGGATTTCGTGAACCTTCCCACGGCAGGTCTAACCTTGTTATTCGAGTCTTTTGGGTTTAAACACGGATTACCGCTAGACGCAGATTTTGTCTTCGACGTCCGCTGCCTGCCGAACCCCTACTACGATCCCGCTCTTCGCGCGTTGACGGGCAAAGACCAACCCGTGATTGATTTTCTATACGCCGACAGTCAAACTCAAGACATGCTTAGAGATATTCGCTCCTACATCGACCGTTGGTTTCCGTGTTTTGTACGGGACAACCGAAGTTACCTGACCGTAGCCATTGGCTGTACCGGCGGCCACCATCGCTCCGTCTACTTTGCCGAGACGCTTGCCCTACACTTCCGTTCCCGCATGCCAGTGCTGGTCCGCCACCGGGAGTTGGTGCAATGACGCGCGTATGGATTGTCCTTGCAATGATGATAGTTTGTTTTCCTGTGGCGGCGGCGGATTGGGCGGCGGTGCCTACGGGTGATGGTAACCAGCACTTCTACGACCGCAGCAAGGTATTCGTCACCGGAGACGAGGTAACTTACTGGCGCCGGGTCGTATTCTCGTCTGCCCACCCGGTGAGAGGGGGATTCGCCCGCAGCGCCATGTACCGGGAGCGCATTCAGTGCAAGCAACACCGCGTCACCACGTTTGGATATCTGCTCTATAGCAGCGAAGGCTCGGTTCTGGAGAACGTCTATACACCGGAAGCTGAGGCCATTGCGATCGTCCCTGAAACCGTGGGCGATCGCTTCGAGCACATCATGTGCGCCATGGTGGCAGCAGACCCCGCAACTCCTACCATGCCGAAGGAGAGTGCTCCCAAGAAAACCGAAGCGGGCGACGAACTGCGCCAAGAGATCGACCGGCTTGAGATTCAGCTAAAGCGGCTGCGGGAACGGGTGGGTGGCCGGCCAAACTAGCGGGCTTATCATCTTCAACGCGAGCTTGCCGAACAGACCCTAACATGGCTCATGTAGCTCATCCCTCGCCAGCACCCACCGTAACCCTTGCCTTCACCGGTGCCTCCGGAATGCCCTACGGTATCCGGCTCCTGGAGTGCCTGCTCTGCGCCGGCACTCAGGTTTGGCTGCTCTATTCTCAGGTCTCGCAGATCGTTGCCCGGCAAGAGATGGATCTCACGTTACCGTCTCGCCCGAGTGAAGCGGCCGCTTTTTTTCGTGAACGGTTTAGCGTGGGCAATGACCAACTCAAGGTGTTTGGGCGCGAAGAATGGTTCGCGCCAGTGGCATCGGGCTCCAATCCCGCGCACGCCATGGTGATTTGCCCTTGCACCATGGGGACTCTCGCGGCCGTGGCATCCGGACTATCGGACAATTTGATCGCACGAGCGGCGGACGTCATGCTCAAGGAGCGGCGCCCCCTTATACTCGTCCCGAGAGAAACACCTTTTTCAAGCATTCACCTGGAGAACATGTTGCGCCTGTCGCACGCAGGCGCCACGATATTGCCCGCCAATCCGGGTTTTTATACCCGGCCGGAGTCCGTTCAGGATATAGTGGATTTTGTCGTCGCGCGAGTGTTGGATCAACTGCGGATCCCCCACCAGCTCATGCCCCGGTGGGGCGAAACCGGGCAAGGAGAGAACCATTAGCCACCAAGAACTTCCCATTTTTCCGCTCAATGCCGTGCTGTTTCCCGGTGGGAGATTGCCGTTGCGGATTTTTGAGCCGCGCTACGTTCGCATGATGAAGGATTGCATCCGGGACAACGCACCCTTCGGTGTGTGTCTAATCAAAGATGGTAACGAAGTGGGCAGCCCGGCAGTCCCGGAAAACTTGGGCTGCAGTGCCACGATCCAACAATGGGATATGCCCCATCTGGGTTTGTTCCAGGTGTTTGCGCGCGGTGAACGAGTGTTTCAACTACTCGATCACCGCGTCGAGAAGGATGGCTTGATTTGCGGGGAAGTGGCATTCCAGGACGATGAGCCGCAGACCAACTTTCCCGAAGAACTAGAACCTTGCAGGGAAGTGCTGCGCCAGTTCATCGAACGCGTCGGACCCTCGCATTTTCCGTCGCCGATCCAGCTCAATGATGCCGGTTGGGTAAGCTATCGTTTGGGCGAACTCTTGCCGGTGGAGTCCGGCACCAAACAACAACTGCTCGGCATGCGCGACCATCTGGCGCGGCTGTTCCTCATTGACCGGATACTGGATTCGCAACGGGACAGTGCCCAGATGTAACCAGGGAAGCCAGTATCCCTCGCACGGGAGCAGGTAGCGCCGCCGCGTTAGCCTCACCCAGGGTTAACCACAGCGCGCCGGGTTCCGTTACGCGATCAAGTTTACGGCTCACTTGCAACAGATAAGGCTCGATGGTGAGTTTGAAATGCGTGAAGCCGTGCTCCACGGATTCGAGACGCGAAATGTTTACGCACTCCACGCCGTATCGCTGGCGGCAGTGCGCAGTGTGTTGCTCGACCGGCTGGTCGCTCTGCGGAAAACACCACAACCCGCCCCAGATTCCCGTAGGCGGACGCCGTTCCAGCAACACCTCCTGGCCATCCCACAGGATTAGCATTCTCGTACGCCGGTGGGGCCGCTCCTTTCGCTGCTTGGGTGCCGGCAACCGATCCACGAGATGTTCGCCCTTCGCAACGCACTCGCCGGCGAGCGGACAGTATCCGCAGGCAGGACGCGATCTCGCGCACACGCTTGCACCGAGATCCATGAGGCCCTGGGTGTAGGATTCGATCTCACGCTTGGGCAGCAATGAATCGGACAGCGCCCAAAGACGCGCTTCCACTTGCCGTTCCCCTGGATAGCCCTGAACGCCGAAGCGGCGAGCCAGCACCCGCTTCACATTGCCGTCCAGGATCGAGTGATGTTGCCCAAAGGCAAACACACAGATTGCCCCGGCCGTTGAACGGCCGATGCCTGGAAGGGCCATCATATCGGCAAAGCCACCCGGAAAAGATCCGGCGTGTTCATCGCGAATAATTCCCGCAGCCCGGTGAAGATTGCGGCCACGCGCGTAATAGCCCAACCCGCTCCATGATGCGAGCACGTCTTGCTCATCCGCACCGGCGAGCACATTGAGCGCCGGAAATCGCGACATGAACCTCTGGAAATAGGGGATGACCGTGGTCACCTGAGTTTGCTGCAACATGATCTCCGAGATCCATATGGCGTAGGGATCACGGGTGTTCTGCCAGGGGAGATCGTGGCGGCCGGAAGACTTCTGCCATGCAATAACTCGAGAGGAGAAATCGGATGGCATGGGCGGTGTTGCGCGTGCGGCAGCGGGAATTTTGGAGCGGTTGGAGCGGTTTGAGCGGGCGATGGGAATCGAACCCACGTCTAAAGCTTGGGAAGCTTTCGTTCTACCATTGAACTACGCCCGCAATGGTGCAATTGTATTCGGCAAGCAAGGCTCTGAGCAACGCCAAGAAAACAGGCCCATAATGCGCCCAGAGTAAAGCTCGGACGATGCACATGAACAAACCCGTTGAACCTGGTTTCGCCAATCCCGTGGAATACATCCGTTGTTTCCACGCGGAGCTCACCACCTTTCGGCATGACGTTCACGCCCATCCCGAGATAGCGTTCGAAGAGAAACGGACCTCCGATGCGGTCGCCTCGCTCCTAGGCGGCTGGGGCATCGAGATTCATCGCGGACTTGCCCGCACTGGCATCGTCGGGGTGATTCCCGGGCGCAAGACTGCCTCTGGACGCTCCGTGGGCCTTCGTGCGGATATGGACTGCCTGCCCATGCATGAGACAGGCTCGGTCGCTTACAAATCCACTCATCCAGGCCGTATGCACGCCTGCGGGCACGACGGGCATACGACGATGCTCCTGGGTGCCGCGCGCTATCTCAGTGAGACGCAAAATTTCGACGGTACGGTATATCTCATTTTTCAGCCTGCCGAGGAGCGTGGCGGTGGCGGCGAGATCATGGTGAAGGAAGGCCTCTTCGAGCGCTTTCCCATGAACGAGGTGTACGCACTGCATAACTGGCCCATGATGCCGCCGGGGACGATGGGGGTCAGGCCGGGCCCCGTCATGGCGGCAACCGATGAGATCGAGATCTCAATCCAGGGCAAGGGCGGGCACGGCGCCATTCCGCATCTCGCCGTGGATCCGGTGGTGGTCGCCGCGCATTTGATCACCGCGCTTCAAACCATCGCCAGCCGTAGCGTAAGCCCCGTGGACTGCGTCGTCGTGAGCATTTGTTCCATGGCCACCACCCAGATCGGCACCTTCAACGTCATACCCGATGGCGTCAATCTGGTCGGAACCGTACGCACCTTCCGGCCGGAAACGCGCCAACTCGCCGAAAGACGGATACGCGAGATCACCGAGAGCATCGCCAAGGCCTTCGGCGCGCAGGCGCAGATCATCTATCGCCAAGGCTATCCGGCCACGGTGAACAGCGCCCGCGAAGCCGAGTTCGCCGCCCAGGTCGGAGAGCGCATTTTTGGGAAAGACAAGGTGGTCCGCGACGTCGATCCCACCATGGGAGCGGAGGACTTCGCCTATTTGCTGCAAGAAAAACCCGGCGCCTACGTGTTTCTTGGCCAAGGCGGCGGCGAGCTGGGTTGTCTTCTGCACAACCCGAATTACGACTTTAACGACGCGGTCATTCCCTTAGGCGCGGGTTATCTCGCGGCGCTGGCCGAGGCGGCGTTGCCTGTTTAGGCAGTTGCATGCCGCACATAAGATGAGGGTAAACTAGTACCTGGAGAGGTTGGGGCGATGCTGGCACAAGTTCCCTTAACCGAAACTCACGAAGTGGAATCTCCTGCTCGCCGGATCCATCTTGGGAAAGAGGGGAAAACCGGGGAGAGAAGCCGGCGCGGCAAGAAAGCCATCCCGCCCGCGAGCCTGGAGAATTTCCCGCCGAGACCACTTCTGTACGCGCTGTGAGTTCCCTCCACATTGAAACCACCGGTGGCAATGGGCCACCCCCTTGGAGATCATCCTATGAATCGCGGCAACCGCCGAGGCGAGTTCTCACCTTTGAGAGAAGGTAACGACTTTCAGCCCGGCAATAGAAACCGGAACTTCAATCGTCCTGACTTTAGCGAACGAAAAGAAGGAGCCGAGGAAAAGCTGATCATACTCGACCCGGATATCGCCGAGGTGTTTCGTTCATCCGAGCACGTCAACCAAGCCCTGCGTTCATTGCTCTCCCTGGCGCGGCAGGTCACGCGCGGCGCACGGCCCGGTGGCCGGCCTGGTGGACGCCCTGGTGGTCCAGGCGGACCCGGCGGTGGTCCGGGCGGACCTGGCGGTGGTCCGGGCGGTGCGCGTCGCCGCCGGCCGCCGCGCGGCGTGAACCCCAATCAGCAACCTCCCAAGCCGACGCGCCCCGAAGGTTTACCGGTGGACGACGAGTTCGAAGAAGAATGATGTAGCCATTCGTAGTAGTGTGTACGCGCATTAAGTGATCACCGTGCAAGTCAACGGGCAGCCCCTTAAGGTTAACGCGCCCATCACCGCCGCCCAACTCATGGAGCACCTAGACCTGAGCGGAAAACGCGTAGCCTTGGAGCGCAACGGCGAGATTGTGCCCAAGAGCCTATTCAAGCAACAAGGGTTGGAGGACGGTGACCGGCTGGAGATCGTTGTGGCGGTCGGAGGGGGATAGGGGATGGAACAACTAAGCATCGCGAACAAGACCTATGCTTCTCGCTTGCTGGTGGGCACTGGCAAGTACAGGGATTTCGCCCAGACGAAGGCTGCGATCGAAGCCAGCGGAGCGGAGATCGTCACGGTCGCCATCCGCCGCACTAACATTGGCCAGAATCCGAACGAACCCAGCTTGTTGGAAGCGATTCCGCCCAGCCTGTACACCCTACTCCCCAATACCGCAGGTTGTTACTCTGCCCAGGACGCGGTACGCACCCTGAGGCTTGCCCGCGAACTGCTCGACGGCCACTCCCTCGTCAAGCTTGAAGTGCTGGGCGATCCGCGCACCCTCTACCCGAACGTGGTGGAAACCTTGGAAGCCACCCGGACACTGGTGAAGGAAGGCTTCCAAGTCATGGTGTACACCTCCGATGATCCCATCATCGCCAAGCAACTCGAAGAGCTAGGCTGTGTGGCGGTCATGCCGCTGGCCTCCCTCATCGGCTCCGGCATGGGCATTCTCAATCCCTGGAATCTTCAGATCATCATCGAAAACGCCAAGGTTCCCGTATTCGTGGATGCAGGGGTGGGCACGGCCTCGGACGCGGCCATTGCCATGGAACTGGGGTGCGATGGGGTGTTGATGAACACCGCCATCGCCACGGCGAAAGATCCCGTCCGCATGGCGGGCGCCATGAAAAAAGCGGTGGAAGCCGGGCGCGAGGCCTATCTTGCCGGACGCATGCCGAAGAAACTCTATAGCGCCACACCGAGTTCTCCCGTCTCAGGTGCTATCGCCCCCTTGCAAGACAAAGCCGCCTAGTACGTTTGCGTCGTTCGAAACTTCTCGCGCGTCACCGCCTATGCGTTTCCCTTGTCAATAAACGACGACACGCCTAGGTCGCGCCCAATCCGCAGCTACGTGCTGCGGCAAGGGCGCATGTCCGATGCCCAAAGGCGTGCCTTCGATACACACTCCGCGGAATTCTTGCTGAGCTACACGGCGGTTCCGCTTGGTTTTGCCGTTGTTTTCGGACGAACCGCGCCGGTGATATTAGAGATCGGCTGCGGCATGGGCGAGACCACGATTCACATCGCCTCGCTTCATCCCGAGATCGACTACCTGGGCGTCGAGGTTCATGCGCCCGGAGTAGGCAGTCTGCTCAAACAAGCAAGTGGACGGGGACTCACGAATCTTCGCATCCTTCA
>JBKKAO010000153.1:0-3268 GCA_046714645.1 Burkholderiales bacterium
GAGGAGTGCGGGTGCGGCTTCATGGGCCCAACTTTGCGGTGCGGTTCTTTGATCGCGTCGCTGCGCCGAAACTAAAGAGGGGCAGGGGAGGCTCTGGATGTCTCGCTCTCTCTGAAGCGGAAAACCGTGCTCACTTGATGCGCGTTCCACTCCCGATAGTGCTCTTCGTCTCTCGTCCACCAGGGTTTGCCCGGGTGAGGCTCTTCATCGTCCAAGGGTGGATCGTCCGCTCCGTTGAATGTACGGGGATCCGTTAGTCCGCCGTCGTACCGAATAGCACAAGCAGCCCGCAAGACTGCACCGCACCGGCGAATTCCGTCATACTACGAATCGCCAGCAACCGGACCAGCACGATGCACATCGCGCATGAGAACGGGTTCGGCTCAAGCTTTGCTTAAGCGCCAAGATTGATTACATGCAATGTCACAAACGCTACCAAGCATGGCTCCGTTCCTGGATTGCCATGGCACCGAAGGCGATCTAGACGGGCGCTTATGGCTACAGCGAATAGTCAATCGGTGTTTACGGTGCGAGTCCCGTTAGCGCACGGTGTTTACGGTGGCCGGTTTGTGCGTACAAACCCAACCCTACGGAGGAGATCCTGTTACTTAAAGGCAAGGTCGCGATTATAACTGGTGCCGCATCCCCGAGAGGCATCGGCAAAGCTATGGCCCGGACCTTTGCCGAACATGGGGCAAAGGTCGTCATAGCTGATTTGTCCCGCGAGGCTGCCGAAGCAGCCGCACAGGAGTTAGGCGCCGAACATCTCGGACTGGCATGCGATGTGACCCGCAAGGGTGATTGCGAGCGTGTCGCAGCGGAGACGATCAGTCGCTACAGTGCAATCGACATCCTGGTCAACAACGCGGGCATCACCCAGCCTCTGAAGATTTTGGACATCAAGCCTGAGAACTATGATGCCGTACTGGACGTGAGCTTGCGCGGCACGCTATATATGTCGCAGGCGGTGATCCCGCAGATGAACGCCCAATCATCGGGCAGTATTGTGTGCATATCCAGCGTTTCGGCGCAACGAGGCGGTGGAATCTTCGGCGGCCCGCACTATTCCGCGGCTAAAGGCGGGGTGCTGGGATTGGCCCGCGCCATGGCCCGTGAATTGGGGCCGCACAACGTCCGCGTCAATTCGGTAGCACCTGGGTTGATCCAAACCGACATTACCGGCGGCAAGATCGCGGAAATGAAGGACGAGATATTGAAAGGGATACCTCTCAACCGTCTCGGCGACCCGGTGGATGTAGCGAACTGTTGCCTGTTTCTCGCGAGCGATCTGTCGAGCTACGTGACCGGCATCACGCTCGACGTGAACGGCGGGATGCTCATTCACTGATTGGCAGGAATTATGTCGGCGCGGGGCGGCAAACCGATGGAGGAAAAAATGCAGACGGAACAAGTCAAGCTGCCCTTGTCCGAAAGGGCCTACCACATTCGCCGCCATGCCTTGCGCATGGGCGAGGTTCAGGGGCAGGGCTATATCGCGCAGGCGCTCGGCATCGCCGACCTGCTGGCAGTGTCCTACTTTCACGCCCTTCGCTATCGTCCGGAGGACCCGGAATGGGAGGAGCGCGACCGCTTCCTCCTTTCGAATGGTCACTTTGCAATTGCTCTGTACGCAGCGCTGATCGAAGCCGGTGTGATTCCTGAAGACGAGATCGAAACCTACGGCAGCGACGACAGTCGCCTGCCTATGTCGGGAATGGCGTCCTACACGCCTGGGATGGAGGTGAGCGGTGGCTCGCTGGGCCACGGCCTTGGCATTGCCATCGGGATGTGCCTGGGGCTGAAGCGCAAGAAATCGAAGTCATTCGTCTACACCCTGTTCTCCGACGGTGAGCTTGACGAAGGTTTGACCTGGGAGGCGGCGATGTCCGCGAGCCACTGGAAACTCGACAACCTCGTCGCCATGGTCGATGTGAACAACATGCAAGCCGACGGCCCCTCGACGGAAATTATGAACTTCGAGCCGCTCGAGGCGAAGTTCGAGGCGTTCGGCTGGCATGTTCAGCGTGTAAACGGCAACGACATAGACGCTTTGGTGACGGCGTTCGACAAGGCGCGCGCGCTCACCGAGCCGCAGCCGCGCATCATCATCTGCGACACCAAGATGGGCAAGGGCGTCCCGTTCTTGGAGAAGCGGGAACAAGCGCACTTTATCCGCGTCGAACCGGACGAGTGGCAGAAGGCTCTCGATGTGCTGGACCTTAGTGCGCTGCCGGCTAAATGAGGTGTCGTTTCGCTGCCGCCTCGTGACCCCTCGCTGCCAGAATTATGTTGCGCCAGGATTTGCTCGGCATTTTGTAACGGCTTTGTATGAGACAACACACTAGGAGGAGCGCATGAAACGCTCGAAGTACACACGGCCTGCGAGGCTAACGGAGCAGGGTGAAGGCGGCCAAGACAGCAAGCCGCAGCTGAAGACCTCGGCAATGATCGCATCGCTTGCGGCCCCGGGCCAGCGCACCAAGCCCGCGCCATTCGGCCATGCGCTCTGCGCGGTGGCTGAAAAGCGACCCGAGATCGTCGGCCTGACCGCTGATCTCGGCAAGTACACCGACCTACACATCTTCGCGAAGGCGTATCCTGACCGCTACTACCAGATGGGGATGGCGGAGCAGCTTCTGATGAGCGCTGCTGCTGGTCTGGCGAGAGAGGGTTTCATCCCTTTTGCGACGACCTATGCCGTCTTCGCTTCGAGGCGAGCGTACGACTTCATAAGCCTTGACATCGCTGAAGAGAACCTGAACGTCAAGGTTGTCTGTGCGTTGCCCGGGCTGACCACCGGCTACGGGCCGAGCCATCAGGCGACCGAAGACATCGCAATGTTCCGGGGTATGCCCAACCTGACCATTATCGATCCGTGCGATGCGCACGAGATCGAGCAGGCCGTGCCGGCCATCGCGGCGCATAACGGGCCCGTCTATATGCGGCTTCTGCGGGGCAACGTCCCGTTGGTTCTGGACAAATACGATTACCAGTTTGAGCTTGGCAAGGCCAAGCTTCTCCGCGACGGCTCCGATGTACTGATCATTTCCACCGGCCTCATGACCATGCGGGCGCTCGAGGCGGCCGACTGGTTGCGATCTGATCGCATCGATGTCGGGGTACTGCACGTGGCGACGATCAAGCCCTTGGACGAGAAGACCATTGTCAAGGAAGCCTCTCGCAGCGGCCGGATGGTGATCGTTGCCGAAAACCACACGATCATTGGCGGCCTTGGGGAAGCCGTTGCCGGCCTATTGCTGCGCTCCGG
>JBKKAO010000154.1:0-4204 GCA_046714645.1 Burkholderiales bacterium
AGTGCTTGTCGAATCCATCCAGAAGAGCGCGAGCGATGGCCGCGGCGCGTTCTTCGGCGGTGAGTTCAAGCGAGTGCCAGCTGGACTGAGAGAGGGGACGTGACATGGCGAGGCGTACTTTAACGGACAGCGGGCGGGAGTCTACAGAATGCATCGGGTGCTGACTACGTGCGCGGACCGATATTCGCGGGCACCCGTCAGAGTTGATGAGGCAGGGAGAAAGACTCCTCGATGTACAGGACCTCTTGGGCCGCAGGTGGACGTGCTCACCGAAGGAGGGGTTCATCCCGCCCTGCGCGAACGGGTCCTAAAGGAAGCTCAAGCATTATGAAACCTCGCGCAATCCGAGATGTCCGCGCAGTTCAGCCGCAATGATGGCGACCCAATGTGCGGTTCCGCGTATCGCAGGCTATTTCTCTGACGCTCCGCTATCGCCCAGCGCTCAGGGGTAGGCGCGACCAACTCGCCGAAGGAGGTTTGCAAAATCATTTCGGTTGCCAGAAATCATCGAGAAACGCCCGCGGCGATATCACTCGCCCTCGCATGCCCGCGTCCCGTAGCAGACGTTTGTCGCCAGTTATCAGCGCCAAGCCGGGTCTGGCGGCGAGCAACTCCCACAGCAATTGATCACCCGGATCGGGAGCGGGCGGAGCGGCCACGGGTCCCAGCACGATCGCGTGCTGCGCAAGATTCGTCAGAATGACCTCAACCTCGGCGACCGTCAGACCATGCAGCTTGCGCAGGATCGGCCGCACGAGAACCTTGCGATACTCCGCCAGCAGGGCCTCCGACACCACGAAGGAAAAGGCAGCGCCGAGCATGCCGTCCAGGATGCGGGCGACCGGTGATTTTTCGTGCGAAGCCAGCAGTCCGGCGACGATGACGTTGGTGTCGACGACGACCGCCGGGCGATTCACGGCTTGCGGCGCACCGCTTGAACCTGTTCCTGCGCAAGCGCCAGCGCCTCAGCTTCAGTCAGCTTGCTGCGCGCGCGTGCGCGGCGTACGAGCTGGGCCGCATCATCACGCGACTTTATGCCATAGAAATCCAGACTTTCGTCGATCAGCTGCCCGATAGTCTTGTCGCGTTGCACGGCGGCCTCCTTGAGTGCCCGGTAGCGCGCTTCCGAAAGGGTGATGGTTAAACGGCTCATGCCAGCCTCAGGTTGGTGCTTTAACATCAATATGTTAATACGCCAATGATTTTCCGGCAACAGCCAACATCGCACAAGTGTTTGGTGAAAACGCGTCGTTGCGGGGGCTTTGTCCCCTGCACCGGCCCTCGAGGGGTTGAGGTTGGCACGGTTTGACTGCTTGCACGACGCAGCCTTACCGTTTGCGCGAGTGCCGGCCGAGCCGTATCGCCGGCTCGGTGGCCGAGCCGGGCTTGAGGATCAGGCTGCATGCTCTCCGTCCTGGCCTTCAAGAAATCGGCTAACTCGCCATACAGTTGAACCGCCATACAGTTGAACCTCTTGTTCGACGGAGGAGCGTTGCTGGGCAAGGCGAGAAGCCAAGTGCTCGCGTGCAGCGCTTGGCCGATGCGTTGAGCGGGCTGTTATCTGGACTGCGGCGGTAGATGCGATCCGAAGGGCATAACAGCAACTTGATCGGCGACCATTATGGGGTTCATACTTCGGGGGTGGCTATAAGCTTTATTGAGAGAGTTAGGGCGCTACTTGACAGGTTATGAAATGGGTATTGAAACGAAGCTGGTTACCGCCGAAGAGCTACTTCACATGCCAGAAGACGGCTATCGGTACGAATTGATTCATGGAGAAGTACTAAGAATGCCACCTTCCGGAGGGGAACACGGGCGTGTCGCCATGACCATCGGTTCATCGCTCAGACAATATGTCGGGCAAAACGGCCTCGGAGCAGTCTACGCTGCCGAAACAGGCTTCAAATTGGCTACGAATCCCGACCACGTCCGCGCACCAGACGTTGCTTTTGTGCGCAAAACGCGAGTGGAACAAGCAGGTAAGGTAACTGGTTTTTGGCCGGGCGCGCCGGATTTGGCTATCGAGGTCGTTTCTCCTGGAGATAGCTACTCCGATGTCGAAGAGAAGATCACCGATTGGCTCGCCGCCGGCACACGAATGGTCGTCGTCGTGAACCCAAAAAAGCGCTCCGTTTCCGTCTACCGTTCTTCAACCGATATCGCCATCCTTCTGGAGGAACAGACTCTGGACGGCGGGGATGTGGTGCCAGGCTGGTCCATTCCTGTTCGGCAGATTTTTGAGTGAATTCAAACTCTGCGATTTCGATCGTTTCCGAATCTAGCGTGCCGCAGCAAAGGGTTTGTCACCGAGGTTAACGGGAATTCCGGCTTTTCTGGCGCCTTCGAACACGTGCGCTACGAAGCTCTCCGCACAGTTCCACACTTTGCATTCTTCTGCATACGCGAAGTCTGGTTTGAGTCGAAGCACTTCCGCCGCTTCTTTGTTGGCAGATTCCATTTCCCCGAGTTGCGCGTGATTAATCGCGCGCCAGAACCGCGTAAAGTAGAACGTGGGCATATTAATCTGGTATGCGGCAGTCAACGCTTCCCGGTAACGCTGCTTCCTGTAGCAATGCTCCGTATAGGCGAAGTAGACCCAGGTAAGTTGTGGATCTAACTTAATAGCTTTCTGTGCATACTCAAAGGCCTCATCCGTTCTGTCGAGAACCGCAAGATGTATAGCGACATCACCCAGCGTTTCCGCGTGATTGGGATTCAATGCGAGTGCCCGCTGTTTCTCGATTTCGAATTGCTCCAACTCTTTTCTGAAGAAGAGAATCTTCGCCAGACGCCAGTGCGCGAAACCGTTATTGGGCTCCAGTTCCACGCCTCGCAACGCCGCCTTCAGAGCGCGGTTCAGCGGGTCGGGGCGCGCATTCCGCTTGTGGCGATACTCGTCCAGGTAAATCCACGAAAGTTCGATATAGGCTTGGGCTAATTGGTTGTCGATCGCGACGGCGCGTTCCAGCAAGTCGCGCGACTCGCGGTGATTGACTTCCGAGTGATCGTAGATGAGTTTGCGCGCTTGCAACACCAAGTCGTAGGCCTTGAAGTCCTTGGGCGCCGTGCGCTTGGCTTGTTCCAGTTGTGCCCGGTCCAACTCCACATCCAGACGGCCCACGATTTGTTGCGTGACTTGGTCTTGCACGTTGAGCACGTCCTTCAGTGCCCGGTCGTAGTTCTCGGCCCACACGTGCTTGCCGTCGGAGGCATCGATCAACTGGGCGGTGATTCGCGCGCGGTCCGGGGTGCGCCGCACGCTGCCCTCCAATACGTATCGCACACCCAGATCCTTGCCCACTTGGCGCACATCGACCGCCTTGCCTTTGTAGGCAAAGGTCGAGTTGCGCGCGACCACGGACATCTTGGTGAACCGCGACAGCGCGGTGATGATGTCCTCGGTGATGCCATCGCTTAAGTAGTCTTGTTTCGTGTCCCCGCTCAGGTTGGTGAACGGCAGCACCGCGATGGAGGGCTTGTCGGAGGCCGGATGCGAGGCGGACACCGCATCGGAGGGCTGAGTCGCTCTGCCGTGCCACCACCAGGCCCCCGAGGCGGCAAGGCAATCAACACCAGGAGTGCGGCTCCGAGCACCCAGGGTTTGCGTGAGCGCTCATGCAGGGGCTCAGGTTTTTGCGTAGACGCGCCTGCTTGCTCCAGAATCTTGTATGACCTCACAGGCTTCGCGATGTTTTTGACCTGCTGGTCGCCCATGGAGACATACTGCAGCGGCAAGCGGCCTTCCACCTGTTCATGGACATTCGCGGAAATACAGATCCCACCCGGCTCGGCGATGGTTTGCAGGCGTGCCCCGACGTTGACGCCATCGCCGTAGACGGTGCCATCCTCGCGCGTGATCACATCGCCCTAGTTGAGCCCTATGCGAAACTGCATGCGCCGGTGCTCGGCTTACTGTCGGTTTCGCTTGGCGAGTTCCCTCTGAATCTCGGCGGAGCACTCCACGGCTTCGACTGGGCTGTCGAATACGGCCAGCACGCTGTCGCCCGCGGTGTCCACCACTCTTCCTTGATGATGCGCGATACGCTCGGAGAAGACTTGCCGGTAATCGGTGAGCGTGTGGACGGTGGCCTTGTCGTCGTCGCCCATCAGGCGAGAGTAGCCCGTGGCGTCGGCGGCGAGAATGGTGGCAAGTTTGCGTTGGTCGGGCATTGCAGAAGGTGCCTTTCGGTAGGCTGCTTATATT